>QIMB01000185.1 GCA_003233615.1 Nitrospirota bacterium | reverse complement strand
GCGGCTTGTTGTTCACTGCAACCTGTCAACACAAGAACGCTGACAACAAGAGCCAGGACGAAACTGATATTGTTTTTTAGGATATTCATGATGTTTTCGAAATCACGTGTAGGTTTTTGCCGTTCCAATGCCACCTAAAAACAGCGAACCTAACCACTCACCTTTATCCACCAGAGATTCCTTTGGACCAGACTGTAAGATCCACACATAAATCGTAGAATTCAACATGCCATGGAGGGCCAGCGATGCATCTTTTGGATTCACGTTCTGGAATTCCCCGGCTTTAATGCCTTCCTTAATCAGATTGGCGACCAAGTCGAGTTGCGCCACATATTTCTTCCACACACGATCACCAAATGCGCTTTTGACCGTCCATTCAAACCCACTCCATTCAGAGACATAAATCCGGAAAAAGTCACGATTTTGATCTGCAAAAGCCAATTTGACGCGTATCACTTCTCGCAGTTTATCTGGCCCCGTAGACCCACTCTTGCTGGCCTCTTTTAATAGGCTCAACAGTTCCTCAACCTTCGCCTCGACAAGTGAAATATAGATTTCTTCCTTGCTTTTAAAGAACCGATACACCGTGCCCATGGCAAATTGGGCTGATTCCGCGATTTCCGCCATGCTGGTTTTAAAAAACCCGTTTTGCGAAAAAATGCGTTCAGCGGCGAGGAGAATTTCTTCTCTCCGTGCCTCATATTCTCGCTGCTTTCGCTGTGACCGTTGATCCACGTTTTCTCTCACCTAACCGTTGGTTTTCCTTGGCCGTGAATGTGCATTCTAATAGGTGAATGAAGATTCGACAAGATGGAATACGTATTCACTTCCTAGTCATAACCCTCATAGGTCGAGAGTGACACGTACCTGAGCAAGAGACCATTGAGCAGATCCAAACAAACCAGCCGTTGTATATGCTCAGGAGATGATACACGGGTGAACGCCCACAGTACGGAGACTCTTTCATGCAACAGGAACAGACCCTAATGCTCCGCGGCCTTGCGGTCCTCCGGAGACTCCTCCTGATACGATGAAGGCCATGACCTCTGAGCTTTCTGCTTCTAGCGGACGAACCTGGTCTCTGGGAAAAACCAGGAGTTGTCCGGCAAAGTTATAGGATTGAGGAAAATACACAGCGACATGATTGAGTAATCCCAAAAATTCCAAATCTGTCCGTGTCACAAATCCCACCGCTTCCCCATGCTTTCCTGGTGAGACACACACGAGCACTGGCTGATCAAATCGACGCTTTTCACCCATAAAGGCGGCAATTAAATCTTTAAGGGATGTGTAGAGCAGCTTCACGAAAGGTGCTTTAATCAACACCCCCTCCATCATATCCAATATTTTTTGCACAAAAACCGTGGAGGCATAACGCCCGGTCAGAGTAATAAGACTCAGCGTGACCAGGAACCCGACCCCGGGAATAGGAATATTCAACCACCCGTCAATCGCTTGCAAGACAAGCCACGCGACGTACAACGTTGTAACCCCTCAAAAAAATTCCTGGCCAGATCATTCAAATTCATGGTGTCCCAAAATTTCCGCCGTGTCGTGTCCATACCCTCCTACCCCCTCAATATAGAAATATGGTGTGGCCCATAAGCTTTGACCGTATAGCCAGACCACCTCGCGTGATGTTCCACTGAATAAGGATCATACAGAAATTATGGTTCGAGCCCTAGGAGGCTCTGCCTCCACGTTGTCATGCTGAGAGCAACGACGAATCTGGCTGAGCTATGGAGTGATTGGATTGGGCGAGATCCTTCGACTCCGCCGGGCTCCGCTCTGGATGACACGATGAGGAACGGAGCCTCTGAGCAACATCGCAGGGCTCGAACCATGAATTCAGTATGATCCCTGAATCATCCTTGCGATATACCGCTTAGGCGCCTGAGAGAATGTACCCTACCCTTTACAGTCAGACAAGCACACAGAAAGTGTCACTATACTGGGACAGTGATAAACGCAATACAGTACAATCTCACATTGTGACGTTTTGAACGAAGGAGACAATTATGGCACAGGGCAGCTCAGGAGCTGGAGCATCATCTTCAAAGGCTCCAATCGATTCCCCCGAAACAGAGATACTGCATGTCGTGATTCAACGAGATGGCAAACAAGTCAGTGCGAAATGGGGTCTGCACCCGAATTTGAAAGAAGAGTTGAAACCAGAGGAATTGAAGGAACTCACCGAAATCATGGAGAAGGTCACCAATCTGGTTGGGAGCCGATTCTCACAAATTCTTACCCAAGCCGAAGAAGATGTGTCCGGGACAGCCTAGAGCACACGCCTGCCAAGTACTCATATTTTCCATCTGAATCTGGCCCCTCATTTCCTTTGCCTCCCCCACTCATCAGGTGTATGTCTTTGTAGGGACCACCCACTCAACATTATCGTCATGCAGAGCAGTGCGAATCATCTGTCTGAGCCCCTTCGATTGTGCTCAGGGCAGGCATGGCCGGGTTTGGTTGGGCCTAGATCCTTCGACTCCGCCAGGCTCCGCTCAGGATGACAGCGTAGTGCCTTGCAGTCTTGTGCGGTCATTTCAGATCATACGGAATGTATGGTTCCGCTCTCTTCCATCTGGCTCCTTGAAATATTCATCTCCCAAGGTCCGACGCCTGCCGCCTGGCTCTCTGAATGGACGTTCTCATGATCCGGCGAGCCTTGTTGAAGCGAGCGAGTTGGCTCGCCCCGCCTTATTCCCAATGAGTGTCACACGATTTTACTAAGATACCCATTTGTGCGAAACCACCCCACAGCATCTCGAATAGCTCCCTCAATCGAACGTTGCGGATAACCTAATTCCTTGTGAGCCTTAGAACAATCGTAATGTTGCATATGCGCGAGCACTTCCACGAAAAAGGCCGGGAGAAGTGGCGGCCTGCCAAGGATGGAACTGAATAACCATTCTCCCGCTTTCGTCCCCCAGCGTGCGAGTGCAAAGGGCGCGGGAAAAATTGGAGGTGCCACTCCAACTACCTCCGCAATCAATTCATTGAGCTCTTTCTGCGTTGTATTCCAATTTCCCACAAGATACCGCTCACCGACTCGTCCTCGTTCGGCGGCTCGAATCATAGCGACCGCCACATCCCGGACATCGATTACATTGACGCGTCCGGGAATATAGACAGGCATTTGTCGCTTGGCAATCATCAAGATGTGCGTCCCACTTGTAGGGCGTTGATCATAAGGTCCGAAAAATTCCGTCGGAATGACCACAACCGATGGAATCCCTTGGCTGGAAGCCTGTAGAATTTTCTCTTCCATCGTGGCCTTAGCCATGAGGTAGGGATTGTTCGTAAATCGCGTGGCGAAGGCACAGGTTTCATTCGCAGGATGTTTGGGGTTTTGTGGAAAGCCCACGGTGGTCAGCGTACTAGCATAGACCAAACGTTCAATACCTGTAGCGCGAACGGCTTCGAGCAAGAGGGTGGTTTCTTTCAGGGCCTGGCCTTGGGCAAGATCCACCGGAATGGTTCGGGCAGGATAATATCCTGCAACATGGTAGACCACGTGCATACCATCACACGCACGACGCAACGATGCCCCGTCGTTCAGATCTCCTACCACACACTGAATATCTAATCCCTCAATGGTGGACGTGTGACTGGTCGATCGATGGAGCACACGCACCTGATGCCCATGCTCCAGAAGCGCTCGAACCAGGTTCGCTCCCAATTGCCCCGTCCCACCAATAACCAACGATTTCATAACGCGTACACCATTTCATCCTAAAGCCGGCAGTTGGATCACGAAAGTCTGAAAGTTTCTTTTCAAGACAAACGATGCCATTCCTCTCTCTTTTCCTCCCCTTTGTAAGGGGAGGTGAAGGTGGGGTAGAGTCTTCAGATACCACAGACGATAGGATAACAGCCTTGGAGAGTCACTGTTTCCCCCGCACTTCTACCTCCCCTGAATCCCCTCCTGACAGAAGGAGGGGAAACAACTAGCGATTGGACCAATGCCAACAAAAAAAGGTACTCCCACACTTCTTACTCTTAAACGCCGTCTTCGGTCCAATCAAACTCTAGCCGAACAGAGGCTCTGGGCCAAACTCCGTACTCATCACATTCACGGTCTCAAATTTCGTCGTCAACACGAAATTGGTTCATACATTGTAGATTTCTTTTGTCCAGAACGGTCTTTGGTCATTGAAGTTGATGGGGATGTGCACGCCACTGAAACTCAACAGACCAAAGATCTGAAACGAGAAGATTATCTCAAGTCTTTGGGACTTCAAGTTGTACGATACACAAACAATGACGTAATAAAAAATCTTGATGGGGTTTTGGAAGATCTTTCTCAACGAGTGCTCCAAAACTCTACCTCCCCTAGCCCCTCCTTACAAATGAGGGGAAGATTTGACAATGACGCTACTCCAAAACCTTCGCCTACAGCAGCCAGTGTGACACCAGCACTCCTTACAAAGGAAGGGAAGACAAGAAAACTCCAAAAAGCGAATTCCATTGATGCTGAGCAATACCACAACAACGTCACTCCGAATCCCCTGCCGCGAAAGTTTTATGAACGGCCGACATTGAAGATCGCGAAAGATCTGTTGGGGAAGGTATTGATCACACAGACTTCTAGCGTGATCCTTCAGTCGAAAATAGTTGATGTGGAAGCCTATGTGGGACCAAAGGATCAAGCCTGTCATGCCTCAAAAGGCCGAACCAAACGTACGGCAATCATGTTCGGTCCAGCCGGGTTCACATATGTCTATCTCATTTATGGCATGTACCACTGCCTGAATTTCGTGACTGAACGAGAAGACTATCCCGCTGCAATTTTAATCCGAGGCTTGGAAATCTTGAGGAAAGATCATCCGGCAGTGTCACCAATACGTATTGACGGTCCTGGACGTATCTGCCGTTACCTGGGAGTGGACCGTACGTACAATGGACTGGATGCGACGCTTGGTATGACTCTGTGGATTGAAGACCATGGCTTAGCCATTTCACGAAAACAGATTCAGTCTCTGCCTCGAATCGGGGTAGACTATGCCGGAGAATGGGCACAGAAGCTCTGGCGGTTCTCTCTCCCAGCTGTATCTTCCCCCAAAAATCGTCGAAGCAAGCCAAAATGAACGACCTTAGAAAGGGCCTGTTGAATATTATCACTCCTATAGCCCATGAATGCCCGAGGAGCAATCATCTGCAACAGCCAAGGGAATGTTCAAAAAATCCGTCTCCAGCAAGGCCGCAGCCATTTTGGCGCGTGGAGCGTACTCTCAGTACGTGAGTACGGCAAAATGGCGAGAACGCCGCTGGCGGATATTTCCAACATTCCCAGGTTGAACAAGTGAGATGGTGTACGTTACGCTAACCTGTCAGAAATATGTCGGCTACGTCCCGTGAGCCACATATGACAAATCACTTCTTTCTTCCACGAACAATAAAGGAGACATAACTATGGGCAATCCGCTCGATACCATCTCTGGCACCATTACTGCTGGTTTTGTATTGACCGTGGTCCTCTATGGCCTGGTTAAAATGCTGGTGTGACGACGTATCGCGATCTCAAAACCATTTCATCATCTAACGAATACGAGGGCATATCATGGAAAGTGTATTAGCGTGGGGACATTTCCTCGCGGGCATTACTTGGATTGGCATTCTGTATTACTTTAATTTCATTCAAGTGCCATTTCTCAAAGTCGTCACACCCGAAACCAAGGCGGAAGCCTTCAAGCATCTCGTGCCGAATGCCTTATGGTGGTTTCGCTGGGGAGCCTTGGCTACCTGGGTATTTGGCGCCGCATTGCTCATGAATCAAGGGCGGATGGGAAGTGCCTTCATGCTCCAAGGCCAAGACGCCGTCATCGGCATGGGTGCTTGGCTCGGCACGATTATGTTTCTGAACGTATGGGGCATCATTTGGCCTAACCAGAAAAAAGTATTGGGTATGAAAGAAGCCACACCTGATGAAAAAAAGGCTGCAGCCCGCACGGCCTTGCTGGCATCACGTACCAATACCCTCCTCTCGATTCCCATGCTCTTCTTCATGGCCTCTTCCGGCCATGCCTCAGGTCTGTTTTAGAATCTGATTATACAAGAACGATACACTTATTACAGTAGATACGGCCGGCTCACGTGAGCCGGCCTTTTTGTGTAGTGTGCCAGTCAGAAATGGCAAGAACTACCATTTTCTGCTGTCATTTGTTGGCTGGTATTCATGCTCTACAACCTCAGCATGGATTCCCGATTACAGATGTCGGGAATGACCAGAAAAAGAGATCAAGGTTCCTATGCAACCTCAAAGACTTTCAGGAAATTTTTCATTGGCATAACTCTACACTTCCTGAATCCTTGACTGGGACATTCCGGTCTATTCCTGGACGACGATGTGGGTGTCGGTTTCTTCAACGCCGGGGATGGTGTGAATTTTGGTCATGATGAGATTCGACAGCGCACGATCATCAGGCGCATTCACTAGCCCAAAAATATCCGGCTGACCAAAACAGGCATGGGCCTGTTCTACTTCAGGAAGCGCTTTTAACGTCGTGAGCACATCTTGGGCTTTCCCAGCTTTGACTTTCATTAATATGTACGCTTTTGCTGCCATGGAAACCTCCTTGTTCAAAATCTCAAAGCAATACTGATGCATTTGCTCTCAAGGCGCTGTTCTACCATAGATGAGGCGTGTGTTCCATATCTTCACCCATCTCGGGCTCCTAGATTGCCGATCCTCTGCCCTGCCTAGTACGATGGATGAGTTCGAGGTATACCATGTTAAGTTATAGCTTGAAGGAGCATTGATGCCTAATATTATCTCATTAATCCCCAGTGGCACGGAGATGGTCTGTGCTCTTGGCTGCGAAGCACAACTCAAAGGCCGTTCCCATGAATGTGATTTCCCTAACGGCATTCGTGAATTACCAATCTGTACGGCACCTAATCTCTCGGTCAACGGCACAAGCCAAGAGATTCATGAGCGAGTGTCCGGAATTTTACAAGATGCCCTTTCCGTCTATCGTGTAGAAACAGAGGTTCTTCGAGCATTGAAACCGGACATCATTGTGACGCAAACCCAATGTGATGTCTGCGCGGTGAGTTTCACCGACGTGGAAAAGGCGCTGAAGGAATCTTTGGACATTCAACCGTCCGTGATTTCTCTTCATGCAACCAATTTACAAGGCGTGTGGGATGATCTATTGCGCGTCGCCCAAGGATTAGGTACAGAACAAGAAGGTCG
>QIMB01000227.1 GCA_003233615.1 Nitrospirota bacterium | reverse complement strand
CTCTCGAGACAAGCCAATACGTCTTCCACCGTCATTGATCTCCACCCAACCACTCACCAGGAATCATCGTCTTCATCCACAGAAGACACAACGACCGTGGCTCCATCTGCTGAATCTGAAACGACAGCGACACCAGAGCCTCCCACGTCATTGGAAGCAGAGCCGGAAGCTTCATCAGATACCACTCCAGAATCGACACATTCCTCACCTAGCGAACCATAAAGCCCTCCGCCCGAACACATTCTACCTATAACATCTTTTTTGTGAAGAATGACGGCCAGAAATTTGGCCATACGCAGATATTTGAGAAAAGCTAAAGGGGAGTGAGCCAGTTGGCATAGATAGGATCTTCACCTCGAACAATCTTGAAAAAATCGCGTTGTAAAGCTTGAGTAATTGGACCTGGCTTCCCCTCACCAATCATTCGATCATCTAATTCGCGAACGGGCGTCACTTCGGCTGCTGTTCCCGTGAAGAAGACTTCATCGGCAACGTACATAGCATCCCGGGTAAAACGCTCCTCAACCACTGGTATTTTTTTCGCCCGCGCTAATTGGAGAATCGAGTTGCGCGTAATACCGTCAAGAATCGACGTTAAGGGTGTAGTTTTTAGAACACCTTTCGTCACGATAAAGACATTTTCTCCAGTTCCTTCCGCGACATAGCCATCAGGGTCAAGCAGAATACATTCTTCATACCCTGATTTCTTGGCTTCCCATTTGGCTAGAATGGAATTCACATAATAGCCTGAGACCTTCGCGCGCGTCATGGACACATTCACATGATGCCGAGTGAACGACGAAATTTTGGCTCGAATACCTTTTTCCACCGCCTCCTCACCCAAATACGACCCCCACGGCCACGCCGCAATGGACAGACGGGTTGGATTATCACCAGGATAGACGCCCATCGCTCCAAATCCAATATAGGCAATTGGGCGGATATAACACGAAACAAGCTCATTGACTCGAACGGTTTCGATGATCGCTTCTGTCACTTCTTTTTTATTAAACGGCATGGGCATCAGAGTAATATGGGCGGACTCAAACAAGCGATCAACATGTTCTTGTAAGCGAAAAATAGCTGACCCCTGCTTGCCTTCATAACATCGAATGCCCTCAAAGGCTGCCAGACCATAATGCAGCGAATGGGTTAACACGTGAACGGAAGCCTCATCCCAATTCACAAATACCCCATCCATCCATATTTTTTTTGATGCGGTTACCATTTGAAGAATATATACCTACCTTTTCTGGAAAATATCTCGCAGCTTGTCACCATAACGACCATCGGTATGGTAGCATGCTACCTCGTGGTTCTGGGAACATATGATATACTTAAATCTTGACTTAAATGTAAAGATACTGGCAGAATAAATGGTTTGTGAGAAGCAATAATTAGGAGTCACCGACATTATGTATGCGATCATTGAAACAGGCGGAAAACAATATCGAGCCGAACCACAGAGTCTTCTGCAAGTTGAGTCGTTGGTTGGTGATGTTGGAGCAACCATTGAATTTGACTCAGTTCGGTTTATTCAGACAGACCAAGCCCCGATTGTTGGGACCCCACTGATTCCTCAGGCTTTGGTGAAAGCCGAGATTATTCGTCATGCGCGAACTCGATCCATTACGGTCTTCAAAAAGAAACGCCGAAAAGGATATAGTCGGACCAGAGGACACCGACAGGGTTTCACGCAAGTTCGAATTACAGAAATTGTGACCCCCTAATCACACATTATTTTTTTAGCGCTGGAGACGCTTCATGGCACATAAAAAAGGCGGCGGTTCAACCCGTAACGGACGTGATAGTAACCCCCAATACTTGGGCATCAAAGCCTATGGCGGTGAAACTGTTTCTGGAGGCAGCATTTTAGTCCGTCAACGCGGGACCAAATTCTATCCTGGAACGAATGTTGGCTTAGGAAAAGACTATACGTTATTTGCCAAAATATCCGGTACCGTCAAGTTTGAAGGAGGCGCTGCCCGGCGCAAGGTGAGCGTGTATCCCTCCGCATAGCAATTCCCCGCGTTCTTTTTTTCTTTTCTTTTCGCAATACTCCCTTTAGTTTCGTTCCAGGAGCCTGTCCGAGATTAGACTGATCTACTGCGGTTGCGCTGGATTTGGCCAGATTGTCCGATCCTTTTCGTTCAATAGTCACCACTATTTGCCTCACATGATCAAAAAATCTGACTCCAACCTGCACAACCTCCTGACGCTCGCTAGTCTCGGACAGGCTTCTAGAAGCCAGATAAGATAGGACTCGTATGTTCATCGATCATGCACGTATTTTTGTCAAAGCTGGTGATGGTGGCTCTGGGCATGTAAGTTTTCGCCGAGAAAAATTTGTTCCTCTTGGCGGGCCTAGTGGCGGAGATGGCGGCAATGGCGGGCACATCATCTTTGAAGCGTCTAACAGCATGTCGACTCTCTTAGACCTGCGCTATCTCCGCCACTACAAAGCCAAATCGGGTGAATGTGGACAAAAATCGAACCGATATGGCTTGGCAGGAGCCGATGTGATCATCTCTGTCCCTGTTGGCACATTAATCAAGGCAGAAGAGACCGGCGAGATCCTGGCCGACCTGATTGCCCATGGACAATCAGCCGTGATTGCTGAAGGCGGAAAGGGTGGTAAGGGCAATGCACGATTTGCCACATCCACGAATCAAGCCCCACGGGAGTTCCAACCAGGCACACTGGGAGCGGAATGTTGGCTCACCCTCGAATTAAAACTCTTGGCCGATGTCGGACTCATCGGCTTTCCTAATGCCGGAAAGTCTACATTAATTTCAGCGATCTCTTCAGCTCACCCAGAAATCGGTAATTATCCATTTACGACCTTACGCCCCCATCTGGGAGTCGTAGAATGGACAGAACATTCGTCATTTGTCGTAGCCGACATTCCTGGCTTAATTGAAGGAGCTCATGAAGGCAAAGGGCTTGGCATTCAATTCCTCAAACATATTCAGCGAACGGCCTTGTTGCTCTATCTCATTGATATCACTGAATGGATTGAAGAAAACCCGATCACCACATTTGAAACCTTGCGAAACGAACTACACGCGTTCGACCCAATGCTACTTGAACGCCCTTTTGCCATTGCCGCCACAAAGACCGATACTCAAGGTGAAGGTCACCACCTCCAGGCTCTTCAAGCGTATTGCGCCACACACCAGTATGCGTGTTTTCCTCTTTCGGCCATCACGAGGGAAGGACTGCCTGCATTGCTCACCTACCTCGGACCGGCCGTTCTGGAGAATAAAGGCTCATGCATCAGCAACAGTTAACGACGTGCAAACGCATAGTCGTAAAAATTGGAAGTAGCCTTGTGGCCTCTTCTGAAGGAGGCCTCCATCTCGATCGAATCGAAAGGTTGGCTGAGGAATTTGGGAAATTACAAACCCACAACCGACAACTTGTGCTCGTCTCATCCGGAGCAATCGTCGCAGGAATATCCCATTTAGCTTTAAAAACCTACCCTCAGGATGTTCCCCTGCAACAAGCTGCAGCCGCCGTTGGTCAGAGCCGCCTCTTACGCGCGTACGAAATGGCCTTTGAAAAGTCTGGGCACAAAATTGCTCAAATTTTGTTAACCCATCAAGATCTGGCCGACCGCCGACGTTTTCTCAATGCCAGGCACACCCTCACCACGTTGCTTCAACTTGGCGTCATTCCTATTATCAACGAAAATGATACCGTCGCAGTTGATGAGATTCGGTTTGGCGACAATGATACGCTTGCCGGACAAATTGCCCATTTGATTGATGCCGACTTGCTTGTGATATTATCTGATGTCAACGGACTCTATGAAGAAGATCCCCGCCTCAATCCTTCGGCAAAACTCATTCCCCTTGTTCCAGCCATTACGAATCAGATTGAGAATTTAGCAGGAACCTCCAGAACCCAAGCCAGTCGCGGGGGAATGGTGACAAAAATTCAAGCTGCGAAACAGGCTGGACGGTTTGGTGTACCGACACTTTTGCTGAACGGTGAAACACCGAATACCTTAGGGCAGGCATTGGAAGGGAATTCCAGTGGGACATTTTTTTCGTCACAAGAATCGTCCCTCACCAATCGTAAACAATGGATCGCGTTTACCCTACGTCCTAAAGGTGAGATCATGTTGGATGCAGGGGCCGTCACTGCGCTCGTGCTTCGAGGGAAAAGTTTATTAGCATCAGGAATTCTCAGCGTGAAGGGTTCGTTCCTCACGGGTTCCCCGGTTAGCTGTACAACCGAGGAAGGTATCGTCTTCGCGCAAGGACTTAGCAATTATTCTGCTGAAACACTGCAACGCATCAAAGGCAAACACACGTCAGAAATTCAGCAGCTCTTGGGAGCACTGGAATATAAAGAAGTGATACACCGAGACAACCTGGCATTAACTCCGTAAACAGAAGTGAAAAGGAAGGAGTACACAATAAGGAGCAGAAAGCGAGAAGCAAGAAAAACGAAAACCCTGCAATCTCTACTCATACCCTGTATCTTTATTCTTTACTCCTTACTTTTCACTCCTTACCTTATTCATCACTTCACCGGCCTGGTAGATGCCGCTAGGCTACTCGCTTCATCCACTCTGAAAAGGTTGAATTTTCGTGTTCATTGGTCTCCTAGGCGGCAGCTTCAATCCCATCCACAATGGACATCTGCACATCGCCAACTACGTGTACAACACACTTGCGCTTGACCGAGTGATCTTCATTCCCACAGGCGATCCCCCACACAAACCTGCAACTTCTCTGGCTTCTGCTCAACACCGCTTGAAAATGGCCGCGTTGGCCACACAAGCCTGTGACTTTTTTGCCGTCGATGATCGAGAAGCTCTGTCGCCTACCGTGTCATACAGCGTCGACACCGTCACACATCTCAAAAAGGAAGTCCCGAGTGGAGCAGAGTTAGGATTTATTATCGGACTGGATGCCTTTTTAGAGTTCCAAAGTTGGAAACACGCCCCTCACCTACTTGAGCTCTGTCATATGATTGTCTGTTCAAGACCTGGAGTCACCTTCATACAACTCCAGTCGATGCCACTTCTCCCTCCTACCCCGATTTCCAGTCTTTACGAGCTAGATCAACAACACACCTCTCGGCTGGATATTGCTCTGCCTTCGGGTAGCTCGATTACCCTCCTATCGGTCCCTCCATGTGAGATTTCAGCATCACACATTCGTGAGCAAAAAGCCCTTCACCGTCCCATAGCACAATGGTTGCCGCCCTCTGTGGAGTCCTATATAATTCAACACAAATTATATCGATGACTCGCATGACCACACAAACACCATCAATTTCTCAGGAACAGGCTATTTTCATCGCGCAAACGGCCAATGATAAAAAAGCCGAAGACGTGCTGGTGTTAGAAGTCGGAGACCTCACATCCATTGCCGACTTTTTCATTTTCGCCTCGGGTGAATCGGCACGTCAGGTTCGCGGACTGGCAGCGATTATTGAAAAAGAAATGACCCTGCGATATCACACGCACCCGGTCATTGAAGGTAAAGAAACTGCAAATTGGATATTGCTCGATTATGGGGATATCATCGTCCATATTTTTCGAACTGATATCAGACAGTATTACGCATTGGAAAAAATGTGGGCCGATGCCCCTCAGATCAGCATTCCAGAATCTGAACACCCGCGTACACTACCCCGCCAATTAGTATACCTCCCACAGGAGAAGCCCAATGACTTGCTTCCAAGACTTAGCTAACCGAGTCCTCAACGGCACATCTCCCACACGCGAAGAAGCCTTCAATATTCTGGCTACGCCGCAAGAAAAACTGTTGGACTTGGTCAATGCCGCCTATACGATTCGTTCTACATATTTTGGCAACTCGGTCCGCTTACAAATGCTCTTGAATGCCAAAAGCGGGGCCTGTCAAGAAGATTGTCATTATTGCTCACAATCAACAATCTCTGACGCACCGATTGATCGCTATGCCTTATTGTCACCTGAAAAAATGATGGAAGGCGCCCGCCG
>QIMB01000402.1 GCA_003233615.1 Nitrospirota bacterium | reverse complement strand
GGAACATCGTACGTGACGGGAAGCAATGGTCCGCAAATGGTCACCCATTGAGATTTGTACATTTCAGTGGCAATAAGATTGATGATCCACATATCTTTTCTCGGCACAGTCAGCAGGTCACTATAGAGAATATTGCTGATCTGCGGTATTTGCTGAACGATTATCGCGAACAGGTTTTTCGTCAAGGACATGAATTTTACAGAACACTTTCTTACGCGTATAGCTGGGAGGGCGAAACAGGGATAAACCTACACACTCCAAAATCGTTGGATATGGCCACAATAAAAAATGGGAAAAGCCATACCCTGATTCCCTATGACATGACAGCTCTGTTCGTTAATGCAAAGAAAAGAATGATCGATCGATTTCATGTGATCAGGAAAGCGTTGCCATTGGCGCGACGGCTGTCTGGTGGATGGCTGTCTCTTGCAAGACGAATGTGTGTGACGTATAAGCGCAAGGGGTGGCGTTATTTCAAGGAAAAAGTCATTGAATTAAGCCGCTTTGAGGCACCGCCTACTATTGAGTTCATGCCCAGGGCTTCTCTTGGTCAAGGTTTGCTTTGCAAGAGACGTCTTTTGTATCTGGATTGGGCGATTCCTAAGCCTGATCAAGATGCTGCTTCGATGACTGCAATGCTTCTTATGCGGATCTTTACTTCCCTGGATTATGCGGTCACGTTTATTCCGTGTGGTTTAAAGTACGAGTCGGGATATTATGAAGCGCTTATAGCTGCAGGTATCGATGTCATTTGTTATCCACGAATTGGTTCATTAGACGATTGGTTGAGAAAAAATGCTGCAGATTTTACTGTATGCTTTATGGCACGCGGACCTGTTGTGTGGCCACATCTTTCAATCATAAGGCAATTTTCTCCGAAGCTGAAATTAATTTTTTACACGGTCGACTTACATTACGTACGAGAGCTTCGCCAAGCAGAATTAGCGGGTGATAAAAAAATGCGTCAAGCTGCTCTAGATACACAGGATAAAGAGTTGGCCCTGATTCAGCAGAGTGACTTGACCATTGTATTAAGTAGCGAGGAGCTTTACGTTGTTCGTGAGGAATCACCAGATGCTCTTGTCGCGGTTCTTCCATTGGTCTTTTCCGATATCACTGGCGCGGTTAAGTCATTTGATGAAAGACGGGATATTCTATTTATTGGTAGTTTTCCTCATTTGCCAAATATTGATGCGGTGGTTTATTTCGTTGAAGAAATATTCCCGTTAATACAAAAACAGATTCCCGACATTTGTTTTAAGATAGTTGGGCCGAATCCTCCCAAGCGCATTCTGGAGCTTGCCGAAAACCCAGCAATTCAAGTTCTTGGATTTGTGGAACACCTCACCCCTCTTTTTGAAGGAATACGGTTGACCGTTTCGCCACTACGTTATGGGTCAGGGATTAAAGGGAAAATAGGATCTAGTTTTTGCCATGGAGTTCCGTGTGTTGCGACACCTATTTCTGTTGAAGGTATGGGTCTTGTGAATGGTGAGAATGTACTTATTGGGAACACTGTGGAGGATATGGCAAATGCAGTGTGCCAAGTCTACCTTGATAAAGGTCTCTGGCAGAGTCTTAGTCGGGGAGGGGAAAAGTTTGCTGTTGAAAATTATTCTGTTGACGTTATTCAGTCGAGAGTAGATTCCTTTCTGAATGCAACGGTAGAAGGCTGGCAGCCAATAGGGGGTAGTGTTGAAATTGACGGGTGGGACTCATTTCAGAGGCATTGTGCACGCATGGGGAAAGAATATGAGAGACGGAGGTTACGCGAAGAGACGTTGTTACCAACTGATGACTCAGACTATTTTGAAACAAGAGGATTCTGTTGTGTGTGTAGACGAGCAACCAATTTTCTTACAAGCTTTATGTATTCAACTGGGCTAACTTCTGATGGAAGGAAAATGCCGAATTGGCGAGAGCACATGCAGTGTGGTTACTGTGGGTTGGTGAATAGAGTGCGGATTGCACTGAATGTCTTGCATACATTCGCTTTTCCGATAGAGAACAGCCGAATCTATCTAACTGAGCACGTTACACCTACCTTCAGATGGCTCCAAGCACGTTATCCGCATTTGCAAGGCAGTGAATATTTTGGTCAGGATACTAAGCCGGGGGCCATCATCGATGGTATTCGTCATGAAGATATCATGAATTTGAGCTTTGCGGATTCCAGCTTTGACCGGATTGTATCATTGGACGTACTTGAACATGTCCCTGATTCAGTGAAGGCTTTCCGTGAACTTTTTCGGGTGTTACGTGCTGGAGGTGTCTTTTTGTTCTCCGTTCCGTTCTCCTCAGAGAGCCGAAAGGATATTGTTCGTGCGTCGATTTCATCGAATGGGGCGATTGAGCATCATTATCCTGCAGAGTATCACGGTAATCCTGTGGATCCAGAAGGTGGCGCGCTATGCTTTCGATACTTTGGATGGGATGTATTAGACCAATTAAGGACGATTGGATTTCATCGTGTTCGAGCTCTCTGCTGCTGGTCAGAGAATCAAGGCTATCTTGGAAAAGAGCAATTTATTTTTATTGCCCAAAAATAGCATGGTCTATGTCATTGAGATTGGGCATGCGGTGTGACTCCTTCTTTTCAATATAAAGACAAAAGGAGCCATGAACGAGAATGATAAACAGTTGAGGTGTAACAAAGCGGTGAAGACAAGTTTAGCCGTAAAGGGTTATGAGGAAGGAAACGTGGAGATCAGACCATTCGTAAAATTGCTGGGCATCTGAGCCTAATTTCAGATTCCCTATGAAAAAGAAGCCCTTACAGGTTGGTTTGTGTCTATAGAGATCTGAGCAGCATTGGAGGCAGGTCAGTATGTTGAAGGAGAGATTCATAACACCGTTTCTTGGGAGAATGACGTGCTTATTGTTGGAGCAACTGGCTACATAGGGGCGCCACTTTTTAGATTGGCCATGCTGTCGTGTCAAGTGCAGGGAACATCAACAATTGGTAGCAATCAATTGATCTCGTTTCAGCTAGATGCCCCAGATACATTTGATTATGGCTTAATAAAAGATCTTGAGGTAGTACTTGTGACTGCTGGAATATCCGCACCGGATGCTTGTGCGCGTGATCATGATCGTGCTTGGGCGATCAATGTAACAGGGACATCAAAATTTATTGCCAGTGTCATGGCGCGTGGTGGCCGTGTCCTCTTTTTCTCTAGCGATACGGTCTATGGGGAAAGAAACGATACGATTGATGAACGTGCTGTCTGTAATCCAGTCGGAGAGTATGCTGAGATGAAGTATGATGTGGAAAAACGGTTTTTGGGAAATCCTCTATTTAAGGCTATTCGTCTTTCGTATGTATTTTCCCAAGAAGACAAGTTTACGAAGTATGTAGCTGGATGTGCAGAAAGGGGTGAGGTGGCTGAAATTTTCCATCCGTTCTATCGGGCCGTTATTTGTCGAGATGATGTGCTTGAGGGCGCGATTGCCTTGGCGATTCGTTGGAATGAGTTTCCTCAGCATGTCATCAATTTTGGTGGCCCTGAGATTTTGGCTCGAACTGAATTCGCCAAAATTTTACAGGATACAGTTTGTTCGAATTTAATTTTTCATGTGACCGAGCCGGATGCTGACTTTTTTAAGAATAGGCCAAGAGTGATTCGAATGGCCTCACCTGTTTTGAGCATACTTCTCGGTCGGTCCGCACGGACTCTTCGAGAAACCGTGACTCGTGAATTTGATTTTTCAAGAGGAAAACACATTGCCTAAACGCGTACTAATCACTGGTATCACTGGGATGGTCGGTTCTCATTTGGCTGATTATTTGTTGGAGCATACTGATTGGGAGTTATATGGACTATGCCGTTGGCGAAGTTCGTTGGATAACATCTCACATTTGTTGCCTCGCATAAACACGAATGATCGTATAAGTCTTGTTTACGGTGATTTGCGGGATTATTTGTCACTCCATGAGGCTGTTGCAAAGGCGCAGCCTGACTATGTTTTTCATCTGGCAGCTCAAAGCTACCCCAAGACCAGTTTCGATTCTCCACTGGATACTTTGGAAACGAATGTGCTAGGCACGGCCCATGTGTTGGAAGCTTTGAGAAAGAACGCTATTCAGGCGATTACCCATGTCTGTGCCTCTTCTGAGGTATTCGGACGCGTACCTAAAGAAAAGTTGCCGATTGATGAAGAATGTACATTTCACCCGGCATCACCTTATGCGATTTCCAAGGTGGGTACCGACTTGATTGGCCGTTATTATGCCGAAGCCTATAATATGACGGTGATGACGACGCGGATGTTTACGCACACTGGGCCACGTCGGGGTGACGTCTTTTCCGAATCTACGTTTGCCAAGCAGATTGCTATGATTGAGGAAGGCTTGATTCCTCCGGTGGTAAAGACCGGCAATCTTGAATCGTTGCGCACGTTCGCCGACGTGCGAGATGCCGTGCGTGCGTATTATCTGCTCGTGACAGTGAATCCCATACCGGCTGCCTATTATAATATCGGTGGTACCTACACGTGTACTATTGATGAAATGTTGAAGACTTTGCTTGCGATGTCCACAGTGAAAAATATTAAAGTTGAAACAGACCCGGATCGTCTTCGTCCCATAGACGCAGATTTGCAGGTGCCGAATACGGAAAAATTTAAATCGGTCACTGGGTGGGAGCCTGTCATCCCCTTTGAGCAGACGATGAGGGATTTGCTTGAGTATTGGCGAGATCGGGTTAAATCGGGACAAGGATTTTTGACGAGATAGGGTTATGAGGATGATCATTCGTGCGCGAGCGCCCCTGCGGCTTGGGCTTGCCGGGGGAGGGGCAGATGTTTCCCCTTATTGTGATATTCACGGAGGGTATGTGCTGAATGCCACGCTCGATCGCTATGCCTATGCTGTGATCAAAACGTTGGATGAATCAATCGTGCGTTTTGTTGCAACAGATCAACAGGCGGAAACGGTTAACGCTATGTCAGTGCCGCTCAGGCTGAATGGTGAGCTCGACTTGCACAAGGCGGTCTATAACCACATGATCCAGCACTATAACGGTGGTCGTCCGATTGCAATGGAAATGAGCACCTTTTGTGATGCCCCGGTAGGATCTGGGTTAGGTTCTTCTTCTACACTGGTCGTGGCAATGATTCGGACATTTGTTGAATTGTTCAATTTGCCTCTTGATGATTACACCATTGCACAGCTTGCTTTCAAGATAGAGCGTGTTGATTGTCGTTTGCAGGGTGGAAGGCAGGATCAATATTCGGCGACCTTTGGTGGCTTCAATTTCATGGAGTTTTATGCAGAAGAACGCGCAGTGATCAATCCATTGCGTATTAAGAATTGGATCATCTGTGAACTTGAGGCGTCCTTAGTGTTGTTCTATACCGGTGTGTCTCGGGAGTCTTCAAAGATCATTGCTGAGCAAAGCCGCAATGTGCAAGCCGGCTCAGTAGATGCCATTGAGGCGATGCATGGCATCAAGCGAGAGGCCTTGGTGATGAAGGAGTGTTTGCTCAAAGGTGATTTTGATGGGATGGTAGATTCCATGCGCCAAGGGTGGGAGAGTAAAAAGCGTTCTGCCACGTCAGTGTCCAATTCGCACATTGAAGAAATATATCGTGCGGCGATTGCTGCGGGCGCTTTGGCGGGAAAGATTTCTGGCGCGGGAGGTGGAGGGTTCATGGTATTCTTTGCGCCGACTGAAAGACGGATGGATGTGATACGGTCTTTGAATCAGTTCAAGGGGCAGGTGAGTAATTGCCACTTTACGAAACATGGTACGCAGGCTTGGCGGGTGGGA
>QIMB01000111.1 GCA_003233615.1 Nitrospirota bacterium | reverse complement strand
GAGTTGGCCTTTATCATACGACTCTCTCGCTTTCTTGATTCGTGGCCTCTCCTTCACCCCCACTTGTGAATCGCGCCTAGAATGGGGACCAGGGTGCGGTAGAGGTCCGTGACCGCATATTCCACACGGGGTGGGATTTCATGATATTGCGTCCGCGTCACTAACCCATCCCGCTCAAGCTGTTTGAGCTGTTGGGTTAACATTTTGGGAGAGATGGCTGGTATTAAGCGACGAATCTCCCCGAAACGCTTTGCCCCACCAGTCCCCACATGCCAGAGAATTTCTGGTTTCCATTGACCCGCAAACACCGCTAAGGCTGGCGCTAAGGGACAGTCCGTTTCTTTCTGGGTTTTCTTGGTCATGATCTTTCTCCATTACTCACTTTTAGGTAACTAGTTGACATTTTATATCTAATACCTATTATATTTCAATAGTACAATAAATCAACCTTTAGAATCATCTGGCCTTGATGTTTGGAGGAAGTCCACACATCAGAGGCTGGCCTAATGGATACATGAAATGGAGGCAATCATGACACTCGACATTCTTCAAAAAGACACGCTTCCGCTCGGCGGCTTTGCCGGCTTGAAGGAACATCAACTCGTGAAGGATCCCAAAGCCTGGGGAGATCAAGACAATGACGGTGCGTGGCCTGGGATCGGCAATTTCGTGTACCTGGCTGATGCGCAATTTATGCCGAACGGACAAACGGGCCTCCATCCTCACCACGAGATTGATGTGATTTCTATTGTGGTGAAAGGACGCATTGCCCATGAGGGTTCGCTTGAACATGGAAAGGGCCTGGAAGCTTTCGAGGTGCAAGTACAACGGGCTGGTGGGGAGGGGTTTCGCCATAATGAAGTGAATCCGGATGCTGACTGGAATCGGATGCTCCAGCTGTGGGTACTGCCTGAAACTCCCGGACAACCGGCCGGGTACAAAGTGTACCAGCCGCAGTGGGGAGCGGGCCTTCAACGTATCTATGGGGGATCGCCGGCTCAAGAGCAGACCTTCTCTAGTCAAACACGCATCGACGTGGGGTTACTCAAAGCAGGAGAAACCGTCACGGTGCCCACGCCGTTTCTCGCGTATCTGAGTAAAGGTGCTGGACTCGCCAATGGTCAAAAAGTGACTGATGGCCAGCTGCTTCGGGGATCGTCATTGAATTTTGAGGCCACGGACGATACCCAACTTGCTGTGGTGACCGTTGTGAACGAAGGAACCGCTTAAAAAATAGTACTACTTAAAGGAGATTTCACCCATGCCGTATCAACGATGGAATGCTGAAAATTCCGCCCTACTCTTGATTGATCATCAAGTTGGCACGATTCACTGGATGCACTCCGCCTCCCATGAAGAATGCAAGCGCTACACACTGGCCCTGGCACGAGCGGCGAAGGCCGTGGGTATGCCTATTGTGTTAACGAGTAGTATGGAAGATCAGGCTCAAGGTCTGTTGTTTCCAGAATTTCAACACATCCTGCCACAGGAGTATGCCCAGCGAGTCAAACGTGCGGGGATTGTGGATGCGTTCGACGACTCCAATTTCAAGAACGCTGTCGAGGCCACGAGCAGGAAGAATTTAATTATGGCCGGACTGCTCACGGAAGTCTGCGTGGTCTATCCAGCGCTCAGTGCCCTCTCTGATGGCTATCAGGTTCAGGTTGTGGCCGATGCGTCGGGGGCGACCACACAGCTGAGCGATACCTTAGCCTTAGACCGCGTGCGTCAAGCGGGAGGATCGGTGGTATCAACCGTTCAAATCATGTCAGAGATGGTCAGTAATTGGGCCGAAGGCGCCGGCCCTCAGGTGCTTCCCATTTTAGGCGAGCTGTACGCAGAACTTGGCAAGTGAGATTGCTAATATCTAGGGGTCCTTGTCTCAGTTGGAACGACGGATATGTCTAGTCGAAACACCAGTGAGGAAATCTTGGGTACAAGTACTGGCCCGGTCACCGTCGTGATTACTCATAAAGCCAAAGAGGGCTGTGAGGAACAATTTAAAGCGTGGTTAAAGGGGATCAACCAAGAGGCCAGCCGTTATCGGGGATATATGGGCGTGCAAGTTATCGAACCACCATCCACTTCTGATCGAGAATACGTCATTATCGTTCGATTCGACAGCTATGAATATTTAAAAATCTGGAATGACTCGGATATTCGCCAACAATATTTATTAGAATTGCGCTCCCTCACAAGAGATGAATCAAAATACGTGTATCAGACTGGATTAGAATACTGGTTTTCGCTACCGGACATGCCGGTGCGAGTGCGGCCTTCAAAACATAAAATGGCCTTTGTCACCTGGTTAGCTCTGACTCCATTGATCTTATTGATACCCCCGACCCTAGAGCCCTTCTTATCAGAGCTGGGACTGATCAAACCCATACCTATCCTCATCACATGTGCAACTTTGGTTGTCCTCATGACATATGCCGTCATGCCATTTATGAGCAGAATGTTTAAAAAATGGCTTTTCCATTCCTGATCTTTGCGTGATTGCTTGGATTCGCCAAACAGGTTCAAAACAGGTTTGACGACATTGAGTTCTGCCACAAGGCCTTTACCGGTAAGGACTTTTCTCCCGCAGACCCACTGACTGTGGATCAGTGGGTCAGAAATGCCAGCCTCTCCTCTCATTGACAGTATCGAGGGGAAGGGAAGATGGAAATCAGCAGCTTGGTTGTTGAAAGATTGGATCGTCATCTGTCTCTTGGGGTTTTTGATTGCTCGAAATCTGATTCAATATCTTTAGAACCTCTCGAAGATGCTGTTGGACAGTCGTGAGTACCAAGGAAGAGGAAAATGTGAAATTGTTTCGCCAAGGTGGGGCGCAAACAATTATTTCACCTGCCACGTATGGGGGATATATGGCTGCGGTGGATCAGAAATATCTCGCAGATTATTTAGAAGACTTTCTCACGGTGGGGGGACAGGTCAATATCGTTGAGCAAACGGTCGAAGGAGGCGATATTGGGAAAACAGCACATGACTTACAGCCAGATATATTACTCAGAGTCTATCGCCACGATTCTCTCACCATGGGAATTTCAAGATGGCCAGCGCCTGGAGTCTGGTGATGTGATGTTGTTGTTTCGTCCGGTTCAAGATGAGAAGCCGCAGGCATAACTGGTACATGCAATAGCGGGCCACATGGTCGACTCCTGTAACTCTGGCCTTCGCCCTCTCTTCAAGCGTTCTCAGTTTCAAAGAGTTCTTGCAAAGCTCGAAGCACTTTGAAATAATATGACATATTTCTTTCAAAGACGTTCCCGCTTTGAAAGCGGTCTTATATTCAACGTCCTTACACCAAGAACCCAAAAGACTACTGATCTCTGAAGGCAGGCAAAGCCCTCCGAACACCCACAGGTTATACAGCATTCATTCCAGCCAAGCTGCCGCCCACATTCACATACGATAATGAGTTGGTCCTGTCGCTATCACGGGCTGATGCTGCTCTCAGTGAACTCTCAGGATTAGGCCGACATCTTCCCAACCCGCATTTCTTGATTGCCCCCTATGTGCGACGCGAAACGCGTATTATCCTTCCGAATCGAAGGGACGAGAGCCAGCCTGTCTGACCTGTTAATAAATGAGATGGAAGAGCCGAAACAGACTGCCGAAGATCAGGACGTTCAAGAAGTACGAAATTATGTCGCAGCGATGGAGCATGGGCTTACCCGGTTACGTACGCTGCCTCTTTCGCTCAGGCTGGTTCGGGAGATCCATGGGCGACTGATGAAAAGAGTACGGGGCGACCGCGCAACGCCCGGAGAATTTCGTCGCAGCCAGAATTGGATTGGTCCGTCAGGAAGCACGATAGAAACAGCTCCCTATGTCCCACCGCCACAAGAGTATTTGGACGACCTGCTAGGAGACTGGGAACAATTTCTCCACAAACGCAATACATTTCCCGATCTCATCCAATGCGCCATCATACATGAGCAGTTTGAAGCCATTCACCCATTTCTTGATGGGAACGGTCGACTGGGAAGACTCTTGATTACGCTTTTTCTCATTGAGCGAGGTCGGCTAGCACAGCCCCTACTCTACTTATCCGCGTACATCGAGGCACATCGTCAAGACTACTATGATCTTCTTCAACGAGTCAGAACTCACGGGGATTGGAAGAATTGGCTTCAATTCTTCCTGACTGGGGTCACCGAAATTGCACGTGAAGCCGTGGGCCAGGCTGATCACTTGATGGGTCTTCGAGAAAAGTTTCGTACCCGCCTCCAAGATAAATCGAAAGCACTGGCTTTGCTCGATGAACTCTTTCTCAATCCATATATGTCCGTTGCCAAAGCCGAACGAGTATTGAAAGTCTCCAATCCCACCGCAAGGCAAGCCGTGCTGCTCCTTCAGCGAAAAGGAATGCTAGAAGAAATCACAGGGCGCACATGGGGAAAGCTCTACCTAGCCAAACCAATTATGGACACGATCGAATGAAAGGGAAAAGGCCGATAGGCACGTTGCGGGTAGAAGCACATTACTCGAAAAGGACAGAGGTTCGTCCCGGCCCGCTTCTCTTAATCAGCCGGCCACAGGTTCGCCCCCTGTACGGCCCACTAATTTTTAAAATACTCAAATCCCTCCTACCATAATTTCTCTCGGAGAAATTTGTGTTTCAACCCTACTACAGTTGAAAGGTGGGAATCGCTCGAATCATAAAGTCACGAAACAACGGGACTGTAAAGGCTAGATCACCATGGGCAGGGCTATAGATCATTCCTTTATTGATCAGTTTTGCTCGAACTGGACCGAGACTTGTCACTTTAACTCTCAATATTTCGGCGATATCTCCCGTACGATGGGCATCCTGTCCGAGTTCGGCCATGGCCCGCAAAAAGTTTTTTTCACTTGGCGTGAGGCGTTCATAGCGAACACGAAAAAAGTTTTCGTCCAGCCGGGGAATGACTGTTAACGTAGCATCGTGAATCACCTGAAAAGTAATGGGACTGGAGGTCGCAACATTCCATGCAACATAACCCCATTCCTGCAAAAAATATGGATATCCGTTGGTCAGGCGATACACCTCGGTTAATGCTGCGGACTCGAACGCAATCCCAGCCTCTTTCGCAGGATCTTGCAAGGCCTTGGCTGAATCTTCTTCAGACAACGCACCAATATTGGGGAAGTTAAAAAGCCGCTCCGCATAGGATTTGGACGCACCGGCCAAACCAGGAAGAATAGGCAAACCCGCACCCAACAACACCAACGGAAGTTGATGCTGTTGAATCTTGTGCATCGCCATAATCAATGCACCCAATTCCTTCTTGTTGAAATATTGAATTTCATCTATGAAGAGAGCGATGGGGATTTTCCGATCAGCCGCAGCCTCACCGATCGCAATGAAGAGGTTCGGCAGATCCACCTCTAGATCGCCACTATCTGCAGCGCCTTTTTCTGGCTCGATATCCAATCCAATACTAATCTCGCCCATCGTGAGTTTGAGGGCACCAATAAAACTCCGAAGGACCGCTAACCCACGTTTGACCTTGTCTCCAGCTCCTGCCATCCGATCCAGATCGTAAAGGAGGCTCCGCAGATAGGGGGCAATCAACGGACCTAAAGATTTACCTTCGTGTGCCTCGATAAAGATGGTTCGGTACCCATCATCATCTGCCATTCGTTTGATCTCGTTGAGCAGAACTGTTTTGCCCACACCACGAAGGCCCGTGAGCAACAGGCTCTTTTCAGGACGCCTTTGTCGTACTCTTCCGAGCAGAATCCTGGCCTGCTCTAAAACAGGGTCGCGCCCAACAAGTTCTGGAGGAGGGGAGCCCGCACCGGGAGAAAATGGGTTTTTGATAGGATCCATGGCTCAATTATAACAATGTATACCTATTTATACACGAAATGGATAATAATTGTGTATAAATGAGGAGGACAGCTGACAAAGCATTCGCGAGGATCAAATTTTCCGGGACCACCTCTTGGCCTATAGTCGTTTCAATTAACTTCCGTTTGGTTCAACCGAACACTATCTGTTTTTTTATTTCAGAAACGAGCAATGATATGAATGTACGAGAGTTGCCGGGTTTCGGCCCGGCAGCCGAGGCCCTTTTGTTTCGGCAAAAGGACCCAAAACCACTGACGCCCCGTCTGAAATCATTGAAGAGAAAGAACGCAAACCTGTGAAGGGCGGCCCAACTCGCTCCGCTCAAACAAGGCCCGCTGATTAATAAGTGCGTTCTTCCTTGGCCCAGACGGCAGGCGTCGGATCATGGCCGGAGAAGTACAGTTCCATCTCGTTCAAGACGAGAGTCTACATTCATAATATATTGAAATAAAGAGCAGCTGACTCTTAACCAATGGCCCATAGGTTTAACTTCTGTACAGCCTGCCATCTTAAAGTTGGGGAATATTGAAATCCCGCTCATTCTTTGCAAAGACAGGATTTCTCTCAAAGAGAGAAGTCAGGGAAGTAAACTGCCCAAAAATTTCTTGCTTTTGAAACAAAACAATTCAAACACAATGATTTCAATATCTTCATCTCGATGAGTCGTGAGCTCAGTTGGTAGAGCAGCTGACTCTTCATCATACGGCTCACCTATTAAATGCCAGCACCCCGTTCGGGGAAAAGTCTGTTTTAAACCTGTTTCTGGGATTTGGGTTTACATCAAAACGGTTAAGTCCGCAGAACTCATTCCAATTTCTATCCTTATTTTTGTTCGCCATCCAAATTTTTAATTCAGAGTCTTCAATAGTGTTTGCAACCTAACAAAAATCTTTAGAAACAATTCGCCTAGTAATGATCCATTGATTCACCAGAAATCAGGCTCAGATTTCTATAGGGTCTTGGAGTCAGATCCGTTTAAAGTCGGAAATATCTGTAGGGTGGGCTCACTTGCAATTCGCTTATAGCGAATTTAATTTTACAATTGAAAATTTTATGGTATACTAAAATTATGAGTCGATTTAGAGATTCTCCTTATCCCGTGGCCTACCATCAGTGGGTCGAGGGGGCAAAAGCCCCTACCAATTGCCCAGAGGCCATAGTCCTTGGGGCGCCGCACATCGCTAAAAAGCTAGACATCGTTTTAAAGGAGTATACGATGCGCGGATCAATGGAGAGTGCCGAGTGCAAACCGCTGTCTCTCTAATCCTTGGTTATAAAGGAGCGATATCGCATTTTGCGTTATCGATAACCAAAGGAGAGTTTGATGGGAACATATGTTACCAAAAAACAGTCGACTCAAAGACAGCGGCTATGGACGAGAGGTGGTTGGGTCAAATGGCTCAAGAATCCCATAGTTTTGAAAGCGTTAATCATCATAGGACGTTTAATCGTCTGGGTGGTTCGGATGTTCAAAGCTGAAAGTTCATAAGCTCGGCACCTCTTTTTTTATTCTTCAAAGAAAAAAGTACGATGTTAAATGAAGCACTACGACTTATAAGAGTCTTCCACGATCTCAATCAGAAAGACCTTGCTGACAAGTTAGGAATTTCAAATTCATACATATCAGAAATAGAATCAGGGAAGAAGACGCCTACGCTTGAAGTAATAGAGAAATACGCAACAGTATTTAATATGCCAAGCTCATCTATACTTTTTTTCTCGGAAAATCTTAATAATGGGGAAAATTTTGAAAAAACCAGAAAGCATATTTCGAATAAAGTCATAAAAATTCTAGATTGGATTTCCGACAAAAGCGTTACCCAGGATGCTATCTAAGAAAAATTCTGGTGGTCGGTATTTATGTGACCAATCCCCATTTTATAAGCTTCAAACCAAGGCTCGCTTGGCATCAATTCTCCATCTAGATCTGCCAGAACTAAAAACCCACCTTAAATCTGCCAACTCGGATTATTACGAATTTGATCTACCAAATGCTAAAGGAAAAAAGCGCCACATTGAAGTACCAAAGCCTAGGCTTTTTCAAACACACAAGCGGATTGAAAATTTACTGAACAGAATTTTCCCGCCAGATTATTTGTTTTGCCCTGTGAAACGAAAGTCTTATGTGACGAATGCCAAAGAACACGTTAGCTCAACCGAGATTGCTGTTTTGGATATCAAGAAATACTACCCCTCAACGCGCCCTTCCAGAATTTTCCAGTTTTTTTATGAAGAGATGCTATGTACCCGAGATGTGGCAGGGGTTTTGGTGACGCTTTGTTCCTTCAATGGACATCTCCCAACTGGCAGTCCACTAAGTCCAATCCTTTCTTTTTTAGCCCACAAAAGAATGTGGGATCGTATTGCCGCGATGGTGGAAAAATCCGAATGTCGTCTTACCGTGTACATTGATGATTTAACTATTTCAGGGGCAAAGGTTCCGGGTGGTTTGGTGTGGGCAGTTAAACAGGAAATTAAAAATACAGGACTTCACTATCACAAAGAAAAAAACTACAAAGGAAATGGGGAACGAAAAATCACTGGCGTAATCATTAAGAATGATGAGCTTCTTCTTCCGAACGCACAGCATCTTAAGATTCATAAACTGCGAATAGATTTAGCCAAAGAAAAAAACTTAGAAAATAAAAAAAAGATTCTTGAACGAATCCGTGGAAGTGAATGTCAGGCTAAACAAATAAAAGTGGCTAATGGATAGTGCTTTATAAACGTCGAGTATGCAGGGTTATCCCGTAACTTTGGTAGCAAGGATGAGCACTTCTTAGAATACAGTTCATCCATCGCTAGATTAATTCCAGCAAGCCTGCCCTTAGCAACAAGTTTCCCTCACTCAACTAGAAACCTAAGCAATTAGAAACATTCAGACTTGGGGTCAGGTCTCAATACTGTTCACTTAGCTTCAAATCTGCTAGACTTCGCCTCCACAAGTCATCTGGAGGGAAGCACCATGGCAAGA
>QIMB01000128.1 GCA_003233615.1 Nitrospirota bacterium | reverse complement strand
CAATACGGCCATTGGGCAGACGGTCACGAATGTAGCCATTGGAAAAGACACCAAGGCCAACTTGGGGTCAGTCGATCTGAAAGGGAGTGAGGTAACTGGTGCGATCATTAATGCGCCAGTAGGACAAGTACTCACCAACGTAGCCATCGGTAAGGACAGCACCGCGAATTTGGGCTCCGCGAGCTTGGAGAATAGCACGGTGAAGGGCGTGGTAGTGAACACCGCCATTGGACAGGCTGTCACCAACGTGGCCATTGGAAAAGGCACGAAGGCCAACCTGGGGTCTGCCGATCTGAAAGGGAGTGAGGTGATCGGCGCGATCATTAATGCGCCAGTAGGACAAGCGCTCACCAACGTCGCCATTGGCAAGGGCAGCACCGCGAATTTGGGCTCCGCGAGCTTGGAGAATAGTACGGTGAAAGGCGCGGTGGTGAACACCGCTATTGGCCAGGCTGTCACCAACGTGGCCATAGGAAAAAATACGAAAGCCAACCTGGGATCGACCAGTTTGAAAGGGAGTGAAGTGAAGGGTGCAATCGTGAATACCGCCATTGGACAGGCCGTGACCAATGTGGCCATCGGGAAAGATTCGGTGGCCAATCTCGGTGCAGTGAATATGGAAAATAGTACTCTGAAAGGGACAATCGTGAATACCACTGCAGGAGGCGCAGTGACCAATGTCGCCATTGGCAAGAACACCAAAGCCAATCTCGCGGCGGTGAACATGGAAGGCAGCACCGTGAAGGGGACAATCGTGAATTCAGCCGTAGGAGGCGCGGTGACCAATGTCGCCATTGGCAAGAACACCAAAGCCAATCTCGCGGCGGTGAACATGGAAGGCAGTACGTTGAAGGGGACTGTCGTGAATACAGCTGCAGGAGGCGCGGTGACCAATGTGGCGATTGGTAAGAACACCAAAGCCAATCTCGCAGCAGTGAACATGGAAGGCAGTACGTTGAAGGGGACTGTCGTGAATACGGCCGTAGGGGGTGCGTTGACCAATGTGGCGATTGGGAAGAACGCCAAAGCCAATCTTTCTTCGGTGAACATGGAGAATAGCACTATGTCGGGGAAAATTGTGAATACAACGGTCGCAGGAGTGGCAACAAACGTGGCCATAGGGAGTAATGCTAAAGCCAATTTGAGCTCGGTGAATTTGGAAAACAGCACTATGAAAGGGACGATTGTGAATACGACGGTTACCGGGGCGGCCACCAATGTGGCAATCGGCAAGAACGCCACGGCCAATTTAGGGTCTGTGACCTTGGAAAATAGCAATTATAGCGGAAAAATAATCAATAGCGTGACGGGCATGACAGCAACCAACGTGGCTATAGGTGCCGGGAGTGAGGCGAATTCAGGGTCGGTTGTCATAAAGAATCAAAACAGCAGTGGTGGGGCCAATAACCGATCGGGATCTGGGGTTGTCATTAATAATGTCAAAATCCCATTCAGTGGCTTGTCTGGCCAAAACGCCAATGTGGCCACTGGTGGGAGGACCTCAAATAAAAATTCCATTGTCTTTAAATAACCGGAACGTCTTAGATTCAACATATCGATTATTGAGTGCAGCATTGATCATGACCATTTAACGAAGGAGGGGGCCGATATGAACATAAGTATTAATCATTTACCTAAGGAGGAGAACATGCAAACAGAACGTAACCATTCACCAAAGGAGAGCAAGATGAAAACTGTATTATCATTTGTCGTAGCATTATTATTGGTCAGTGCACCTGTCGCATTTGGACAATCCAACATTAAGGGCAAGGTGATCAACAAGTCCACAGTCACCAAATCGGCCAACGTGGCCATTGGCAAGGGCGCAAAAGCCAATATGGGGTCTATCAAAATCAAGGGTTCCGTGATCAACAAATCCACAGTCACCAAGTCGGCCAACGTCGCGATTGGCAAAGACGCCACCGCCAACATGGGATCGATTACGTTGGATAAGTCCAATGTCAAAGGTAAAGTCATCAACAATTCCACCGTCACCAAGTCAGCCAACGTCGCGATTGGCAAAGGCGCCACCGCCAACATGGGATCGATCACGTTGGATAAGTCCAATGTCAAAGGTGCAGTCATCAACAAATCCACAGTCACTAAGTCGGCCAACGTCGCCACAGCCAACATGGGGTCCATCACGGCGGGTAAGTCTAATATCAAAGGTAAAGTGATCAACAAATCCACAGTCACCAAGTCGGCCAACGTGGCGATTGGCAAAGACGCCACCGCCAACATGGGATCGATTACGTTGGATAAGTCTAATATCAAAGGTAAAGTGATCAACAATTCCACAGTCACCAAGTCGGCCAACGTGGCGATTGGCAAAGGCGCCACCGCCAACATGGGGTCCATCACGTTGGATAAGGCCAATGTCAAAGGTGCAATCATCAACAAATCCACCGTCACCAAGTCGGCCAACGTGGCGATTGGTAAAGGCGCTGAAGCCAACATGGGATCTATTGTCGTAGAATAGTGTAGATGGATTGAAGGATGCTCCACCTAAACGGGGTAAGACCCCGTTTAGGTGGAACAGCCGAATAGTTGATATTTGGAAAAAGAACATTGAAAGAGAGAAGGAGAGATCCATGATCGCTAGAGTATTCATAACAGGGGCGTTGGCATTGATGGTATTGTTTTTTCTACCCGTATCTGATTTAGTCTATGCCGGTGATTTAGATGATGGTATTTCCAAATATAGTGACGAACCCATAAGCGGTGACGACCAGGCACTCAAGACCGACACAAATATAAATTTCATTGTTCTCGAAGCGATTTCCAGCTCACAAAAAAAGAATAAGACGTCCACCACAAACTTTAACGATGGAAGTGGGGACGATAATGAAAACAGCATTGTCTGTGGCCCAGGGGCTCAGTGCGGCGATGTGACGAATGTCATCATACAGAGATAGGATTCGTAACGTATCTGAATGCGGTGTTAGTGGACGCTCGACCACCAAGAAGGAAAAGACAGAGGTATTGTCAGGTGGGCATAAGAGGGAGACAGAAGAGTCGTCTTCCTAACCTGCGGAGTGGCATGTATCTAAAAAGTTAAATTAGCTTGTGAGAATAGTCGGTGTAGGGATGTCAACATTATTTAGAGCGCTGTTGCGGAAAGAGGGAATATGAAAATCATTGGTAATAAACGACCTGAAGGAATGTGGAGAAAAGATGTGTCACCATCAAAATTCTGGCATGGAATCATGGTATGCGCTCTGGCCTTTTCCGTCGTTTCTTGTCAATCGATTGACCCGAGAGCCGTCGAAGTTGATCTTCCTGAAACGCGCCCAGCTGCTAAGGTCACCTCATTTACTGAGGCGTTACCTCGACTTGGCTTGATGACTGAGATTTATGCCACCGACGAGTTGAAGATTCAGAGTAACGATATTAGGGATGTAACGGGTGCAGCACTATCAACGGGAAGTGAAATTCCGAGAGACATTACCGAAATGATCAAAACTACTCTGAACTCAATGGGTGGTAGAGTGATCTTTATTCCCTATGACCCGGCTTTTATCCAGAACCAACAGGTGACCGGGTATTCAAATTTTGAAAATAAAGTCATTCCCGAAGTAGTGTTGAGCGGAGGTATCACTGAGTTTGATCGAGGCCTCATAACCAGGGGTGAAAATACAGATGTCAGTCTCGAAGCAGAAATAAAGAGTTTACCTGGAGATTTTCTGCCCTCAAAAAATGTTGGTCTTCGATATGGAGATGAGGCAAGAGCCGGTCTCGCGAGAATTACACTCGATTTTAATCTGCTGAATTTTGACACATTGACCGGGATCCCAAAAGTCAATGCCGTCAATTCTATGGAGGTTCTTAAGGCCGTAGCCGTCAAGGAGCTGGGAATAAGTTTGTTTGGCCAAAATTTTGGCCTGAGAGGTACGGTCAAACAGGTTCAGGGCCGACATGCTGCTGTCCGTCTCCTGGTCGAGCTCAGTATGATGCAGATTGTAGGGAAGTATCTTGCCATTCCTTATTGGCGGTTACTGGGAGAAGATGCGTTACCTGACCCCGTGGTTTTGGAGGCTTTGGGAAGGTTTTATGCCACCCTAAAAGAGACGGAAGCAACGACAATGGTCCAACAATGGCTGTTTATTTACGGCCATGATGTGCCGCTCAACGGAGAGCTTGATGAAAAAACACGAACAGCGTTGGCTGCAGTCGATGAAGATTTCGATCCCTCAGAAAGCACGATAAGTTCGGAGACCTTTGTGAAGGTATATGTCAATATCCCAATTTCATTTGCGGCAGGGGCAAGACAGCAGGAAATGGTCACCCTTGTCAATGCGCAGGAGCCGGCGGAAGAAATTGCTTCAGAATCCACTGATGTGGTTCCAGCCACGGAAACGACGCCTGCTCTGGCAGAGAAAGATCAACCAATTGCTGAGCAGGAGAATCTTGGGAAATCTGCAGCTTCGGCATCTGTCGAAGTCAGTCCAGCATCTTCTCCTCAACTAGCCGAAAGCCAGCCGACTCGTACTCAACAGCAACCCGTGCAGGAAGCTGCAGTCGCAGCTCAGGGTGGAGAGAATCTACCTTCCAAGTCAAAAAAGGTTGAGGAAAAAGTTGCTTCGAAGCCTACATATGTCGCTGGTCCCAAACGAACCGGTATCGGAAGATTCTTGACCGAGGAAGATTGGTAATTGCCATGAAGAATTATTATATGTTGGGTAAACCAATGTTCCTCCTGTTGGCCGCTGGTTCTATGCTGGGTATGTTCGGATACACAGCTGTAGCGGGTAACCTGGAAATGGTGGAGGAAAGTGTTAAAGAACTGGACGAACTCAACAAAGAAGTCGTACGACAAATTCCTGACCTTCCGGAAAGCGGAACAGTGGATTTAAAGGCAAAGGTGTTCTTTCAAGATGGTTCCCCCCTCTTGGATACCTATGAGAAAACAATAACAACGGAAAAAGACCAGGAAATTCATTTCAATCAGGGATATGCCGTACCTTCAGAAAAAGGAGAATAAACATACAATGACTACACACTTCATAAAAAAAATCCTTGTACTTCTTGTCGTGTTGGTTGTTCTTGTTCCTCCCGTATGGGCGGGCAATAAGCGAATCATGACCACACGAGCCGCCAAGGTGATGGCGGAGCGGGCTTTGGTGGAGTCGGTCTACGGGTTGAAAGTCCGGGCGAAAGAAGAAGTTCAGGATATGATTGCCGCGAGCTTTATTGGCGAGACTGACACGAAGACATCGGCGACAATCTCGGGTATCAAGATTGAGGAAGTTGTCTATGATGAGCAGAAGGATATTGCCAAAGTCACTGCGTCCATACAATTGGATAGCATTACAAATATTGATGGTCAAACGGTACCTTTAAAAAACAGGGTATTTCGACGAGTGGCTTTTGCCACCTCCACGCCTTCTCAGGCCGGTCCCTTAAAAGCCTTGCGGGCTGCGGAGATTGATGCCTATAAGGAGCTGGTAAAACGGGTGGTCGGGTTCACCCTTGAGAGCAAGACATCGGTAAAAAACTATATGTTGACGTCTGACATGGTCAAAACGAGGGTGATGGCCACTATTTATCTGGCCGAGGTGACGGAATTTGGCTGGGCTGAGAACGGAGATGCGTATGTGAAAATGGTGTTGAATGTCGATGAGGCAGGGGAGGTTCTGGATGACCGGGTTGTCGGGGAAAAAGATGTGATTGAGGTAGAAGGGGCCGGTGCGCAGGTTGATGACTTCAGTGCTGCGAAATCGAAATAAGGCATCAGTGCTATGAGGGATTACCAGACGATTTTTCCCAGGCTCTTTAATCACTACTCAGTGAAGGGCCATCTCTAGTCATTCGGAGGCGGGTAGCCTAGTCTAAAGCTTACATGAATGTTAAAAAAGTGAGGCGGAATATGGAAGAAAAACAATACAGGGAACGTATCAAATTTTTTCTCCTTGGCGTAATTGTGGTCCTAGGGGTTCTATCACTTATGGGGGCAAGGTATTTAGACCAAGAAGAAGTTGTTCTTCTTAATGTTGACCGTTATCGTATAGCAGCCTGGGGAGACGGAAATGCCCATGGCGCCTTTGTCATGGATTCTATTACAGGACAAACAAGGATCGCGTATCGCTATAAAGAGGTGGGAGAAGCAAAATCGCTCGAGCGGAATAACCTCGATTTACGATTTACTGAAATTCCAGAGTAGCGACCACTTCACGATCCTTCCACGAGTTCGTCATTTTTCCATCTCCTTTGGAAGCCTACAAATTTCTCGAGAAGGGGAGTGTTCGCATGAAAAAATCTGTTTTTGTTACATCGTGGCTCACTTTCAATCTCATTGTGATGTTGGCTGTTGTGGCTCATGCAGAACTCTCCATTCATATGAACGACAGCAATGTTGAAATAACCGGTGCAGGAGGCGTTAGCCGAATGGGTACGGCGAGCGGCTGTGTTGAGGGGAGTGGAAAGGAGCAGACGGATGTTCGCGATCTAGCTGCGTTTACGGAAATCATCATTGACGGCGTCTTCGAAGTGACGATTGATTTCAAGAAGAAGCCAAGCCTTGTTATTCGTGGGGATGACAATATTCTGCCCTATATCAGCACAGAGGTGAAGGGCCAGATTCTGACTATCCATTCCAATCGGTCAATTTGTCCCAAGAGAAATCTGGTGGTGCAGATCTCAACAGCACACCTTGACCGGCTAACGGCAGACGGCGCAGATGATATTACGATCGTAAAGATGAACAATAGAGAATTTGCCGCGTCGCTAAACGGGTCCAGTGATCTCCGGGTCTCGGGAGAGACAGGAAAATTTTCTGTCACAATCGACGGCACCGGGACAGTGATGGCTGAGAATCTGCTTGCCGAAGAAACGGAGATCCTTATCGATGGCACAGGAGAGGCGGTCGTGCATGCCTCAAGGAAACTGACTGCTGAGATACGTGGGGTAGGAGATATCCGCTATTACGGCAACCCGCCAGACGTGACAAAAAATATTGACGGAGTTGGTGACATTGAACCGCAGTAACATACTGTCCAAGACCCTTCTTTTTCTATACGGGCTAACGGTATTTTTCGGGATTTCCTCTTTTGCCCTTGCCGATGACGTCAAAGATTCCATTGTAAAGCTGTATACGGTAAACAATAGGTATAACTACCATGAACCGTGGGTCATGAAGGGGCAGAATACGTTCCATGGCTCAGGAAGTATTATTCGTGGTGAAAGGGTTCTCACGAATGCGCATGTCGTCAGTGACCACATGTTCATTCAAGTCAGGCGTGCTGGACAGGCCAAAAAATATACCGGAACAGTGGAGATCATCGGGCATGAAACAGATTTGGCAATAGTCAGGGTTCATGATACCTCTTTTTTTGCCAATGCCACTCCCCTTGAATTAGGAAGTCTTCCAGAACTGAAAGACTCTGTCAGTGTGTACGGATTTCCTGATGGAGGAGACAAATTATCTTTGACTGAAGGGATTGTGTCGAGAGTTGAGCATACAAATTATTCCCACAGCGGGGCGTATCTTCTTACAGGACAGATTGATGCTCCGATCAATTCCGGGAATAGCGGAGGGCCAGTCCTGAAAGAGGGAAAAATTGTTGGTGTGGCGTTTCAAAGTCTGACGAGTGCAAGTTATAACAACATAGGATACATGGTTCCTGCGCCGATCATTAAACACTTCCTTCAAGACATAGAGGACGGGAAGCATGACGGAACACCTGATCTCGGGATATCCATGCAGCAAATGGAAAATCCTGATATCAGAAAAAGTTATCATATGATTGAAGATCAGACAGGTGTGTTAGTGAGCAGAGTCTATCCTGGTTCACCTGCGGAAGGCATTCTCAAAAGAGGGGATATCATTCTTTCGATCGAAGGGGTCAATGTTGCAAATGATGGGACAATTGAATTCAGAAAAGGGGAACGAACGTTTTTTACATACTCCTTGCAGCAGAAGCAGAAAGATGATTTTGTTAAACTTAAGATCTTAAGAGCCGGCATGTCCATTCAATTAACAGAGTCGATAGATTTTGAACGTCTCGTACCCCACAGACAATATGATGTTCCTCCCACCTATTACATTAGTGGGGGGCTTGTCTTCGAGCCACTCACCCTCAATTATTTGATGGAATTTGGGAGCGATTGGAATGTCACGGCGCCGACTGAACTTGTTAATTATTACATGAATGGAGAGCCTCTGAAGAATAGGAAGGAAGTCGTTATTTTGGTGAAGGTCCTTGCCGATGAGCTTAATATCGGCTATCACGCTTCCCAAAATGTGGTGATTTCATCCGTGAATGGAACCCTGGTGTCCAGTATGAAGGATTTGGTGAATGCGTTTGAATTCAACAAAGGCAACTATCATGTCATTGAAGACATGAACGGATTCATCGTCACACTGAACAGGGAAAACGCAGAGGAAGCCAACGCGGGCATTCTAAAGAAATACAGGATTAGCTCGGATAGATCTGATGATTTGCGGTCACAATAATCTTGTTCAAACAAACACAACTTCCTAACGGTCTCTAAGCTCGGACAGGATCCGAGGGAATTTTTCGGCAGCCCTTTCTCTCGCTAATGGGAGAACAAATACTCCTCCTCCCCGTTCCTGTCCCTTATGTCGGTTGCATCGTTGTATTCGACAGTATTGAATGTCTGTAAGCTGAGTCATGCAGAGGGTCGGTATTCTGGTGCCGTCCCGATACGGCCTTTGACGTGAAAATGGAGAATATGAGCCCTAGCGAAGCAGATGCAAGCTGGTTCTGTGTTTCCAAAGTTCCGTTCTTATGGCGTGGTTATATACTCGTAACATTCGTTTGCGTCATGGCACGGTGAGGACTGTAAGTGTATGAAATACCCTTGGCCTCGCTATATCACAACATACTTCATTTTCTTTATCGCATTATTGTGGGTTCCAGTAAGTCATATTGACTCAATTTATGCGGAACTTCCTGAAACACACATGTGTCAATCGCATGTAGAGCTTGGTGCTCAGGTATGCGATGTGCGGAATAGTATCATCTCTGTCAACCATCCTGATGATTATACTCCTCTGATCACAACAGCTGGTACAGCACACTTTGTTTTAATAGGTGACTCAACTCATGGCAGCCATGAGTTTTACCTTGAACGCATGAATATAAGTAAGCGATTAATTACAGAACAAAATTTTACGTTGATTGCCATAGAAGGCAACTGGCCACATGTGAATAGATTAAATCAATATATCCATTCCCTGGTTCCGATCACGGCCATACAGGCAATGGACAGTTTCACCCAATATCCAGATTGGTTGTGGAAAAATAAAGAAATGCTAGATTTTATTCAGTGGTTGAGGGAGCATAATATGCACATTGAGGAGGGTGATCATGCGGTCAGCCTATACGGGATGGATATCTTTAGCATCAATCGGTCACGGGAACTGGTTGTGGAATATCTGAAAATAATATCCATTGATACAGCCAAAATAGCTGAACAGCGATATGAGTGTTTTTCGGCATTTAACTATGATATGGATCAATATGGCCAAGTAGTCAATAATGATCCTTCACGTTCTTGTGAGTCAACGGTGACACAACAATACCGTGATTTTATAGACTGCCGGATCCCATGCCCTGACTTTGGAAGCCCTGCAAAACGCGAGGCGTTTTTCCAAGCTCAACAAAATGCCTTAATTGTCAAGAACACCGAACAGAAATTTCGTGTTTTTTACCAAGCGGAAAGTGACGTCTCATCTTGGAATGTGCGTGATCAGCATATGCAGGAAAGTCTCAACGTCCTGCAACAACACCTGAACAATCCTAAGACCATTATATGGGCACATAGTTCACACTTGGGTAATGCTCGGGCAACTGATATGGCCACATTTGGACAGCTTAATGTGGGACAATTACTTCGTCAACAATATCCCAATCAAGTATTTTCTCTAGGCATGCTGACATATGCCGGACATGTTGTGGCTTCAGACAACTGGGGTGATCCGGCCAAAGTGAACGTGCTCTTACCGGCTCATCCTGAGAGCAACGCAGCACTATTTCATCAATGGGGTGTGCCTCGTTTTTTACTGTTTCTGCAACAGCCATTTCATATAACACAATGGCTGAATGTTTCAAGGCTACAACGACATGTGGGTGTGCTGTATTTGCCAGAAGACGAGATGGCTGCTCATTACAGTCATACGCATCTCGCAGACCAATTTGATGCCATTTTATTTATAGATGTCACCACCGCGCTTGTGTTGCTATCAACAGATTAAGCTAGAAACGGCAGTTAAGTGCGCCTTAAGCAAAAAACCCCCAACATTGCTGTGCAATGCCTAGGTTTTTCCTCAATCGTTCCGTCCAAATTTGATCAAAATGTTGTTACGAATTGCCCACGTTATTGTCTCTCAGGGCCTAAGGGCTTAAAGAGAATGAGTAAAGCTGCCAACAATGTCAGATTGCTCAAGAGTGCCACAACCATGGCAAATCCTGTTAAGAGTCCAAAATAAATCGTCGGAATAAAATTTGAAAACGCGAGTATAGAAAAACCTGCTGCAATGGTGAGAGAGGTATAATATATCGCGATGCCGATACTGCCATGACAGGCTTTCACAGTCGCCAAATAGTTCCCGTATTTTTTAAATTCCACCTGAAATCGATGGATATAGTGAATGGCTCCGTCAACGGCAATCCCAATGGTAATAGCGGCAATGGTAATGGTCATCAGATCTAACGGTATGCCCAGCCATCCCATCAGGCCCAGGACCATAATGGCTGCAAGCAAGTTTGGCATGATCGCCAGGCAAGAGATAGACAGGCCACGAAAGAGGACCATAAACATCGCCAGAATACTTAAAAACACAGTACCAAGAGTGAGGATTTGGGATTTATAGAGACTTTGCAGTAGATTGCTATAGAGGACAGCCAAGCCTGTCGCATGAACATTGCTCTCCTCAAACCCCATGTCCTGTATCAGGTATGTCTTGATATTATTGATAAGTTCCTTCCGTTTGAGATTTGGAGCTGATTCGATCAGACGCATGGTGATACGGGTTTGGTTCCCATCTTTCGAAAGATATGGGTCGATCAGCGCCTTTTTCACATCTTCTGGTATCCGCTTTCGGAGGACCGCCAATTCATAATCTTCCGGCATACGCCCATCGTTCAGTTGCTGGAAGACTTTCATCCCTGTGGCAATCGAGAGCACTTTTCCAATTTCGGGGAGCTGTTCCAGGTAATCATGAATTTCTTCGACTTTCTGAAGCCTATCGCCATTAAACCAATAGGTCGTTTCCTCTGAATCTTCTTCGTCTGCAAATGGATCATCAAAAATATCGTCAGCGTCTTTGGATTCCTCAAGGGAAGTATAAAAGTCGGCATCAGCGTCAATAATAAATTCTAATGGAATGGTTCCTCCTAATTGAGTATCAATCAGCTCCATGCCCTGGTAGATTTCCGTTGTGCTTTTAAAATGATCGATGAAGCGGTTTTCTACTTCCAATTGTGCAATGCCCCAAGCACCTAAGATTGCCAAAGCTGAGCAACCCCACAGGATATGCTTCGGGTAGTGTTGTGTGAGAGAGGCCATCCTCAGTGTGAAGGCTTGTGTCAAGTCTCGACGTGCCGTAAATTTCTCGATGGGTAACAAGGTCAGCACAGCAGGGAAAAGAATGAAATTTAGGGCAAAGGCAAACGTGATCCCGATGGTCATCATCCATCCAAAATCAATGACCGGGCGGATATCGCTCACAACAAGAGAACCAAACGCAACGGCGGTCGTCAGGGCCGTATACAAACATGGCTTTGCCATAATTCGCATGGTATCGAATACCAATGTCTTTTGATCTGCGGTCGGATTGTTGTTGATTAAGATCCGGTACCGCACAATGAGGTGGATGGTTAACGACATGGTAATAATGAGTAACAAAGAAATAAAATTCGATGAAATGACGGTGATTCGCCAGTCAAGCAAACCCAAGAATCCAACCATCACGACAATCGAGGTGACACAACACAGCATGGGGATCATGACCCAACGCAGTTTTCTAAAAAAGAAAATCAGGGCTACAATTAAAAAGCCAACCACTCCCACACCGAAGACGCTAATGTCGTGTTCAATAAAGCTGATCATGTCGGCCGTGATCATTCGAGCGCCACCGATGTGGATATTGGCTTTGTCCTGGTATGTGCCAATAATGTGACGGATCACTTGAATGTCTTGGCCTTCTTGCTCAATGATCAAGGCATGGTAGTCCCGAAATTCTTTTGCCGTCTTCTTCAACTGACGAGACTCCTCAGTCGTGAGCCCTACCGAAACATCCTTTTCTCGGAGTGTGTTTCGCGCTGTTAAAAGAGAAGCATACTTTTTATCGCTCGTGAAGTGTACAAGGAGGGCTGTGGTGTGGCCATTTGGACTGACAAGATTATTTTTGTAAATTGGGCTCTCCAAAAATTCTTGGCGCGCAAGCTCTTTGTCGACTCCGGGTGTCTCTAA
>QIMB01000334.1 GCA_003233615.1 Nitrospirota bacterium | reverse complement strand
CCATTCATCAATTGCACCAGATGTTTGACGATAGATAAGCCCAGACCAGTCCCGCCTTCTGCCCGAGAACGAGCACGATCCACACGATAAAACCGCTCAGTAATTCTCGGCAAATCGGTTGAAGGAATACCCTGCCCGGTATCCTTGACTTGCAAAAGAATCCTCTCGTCTTGTCTCTGGACATGAAACGAAATACAGCCCCCGTCAGGGGTGTATTTCAACGCATTGTCCACAAGATTGACTAAGATCTGGATGAGGCGGTCTCGGTCAGCCCAGACACGGGCGGCCTCGTCAACGAGATTGGTGAGCTGAAGACATTTTTTTTTGGCCTGATGCTGAAACATTTCCGAAACCTCATCAACCACATTCTTCAGCCCGATCATTTCGCACTGCAAGACCACGTTTCCTGATTCGATTTCTGAGAGGCTTCGTAAATCATCCACCAATCGATTCAGTCGCTCAGCATGTTGATGAGCCACATGAACAAATTTTCGATTGTTTGGCGTTTCCAGAGATGGTTCATCAATCAACGTTTCCAAATAGCCGATGATTGCGGTCAACGGTGTCCGGATCTCATGCGACACATTATCAATAAATTCTGCCCGAACTCGTTCTAATCGACGCAATTGGGTGACATCATGCAACACGATCACACTACCTTTTTTCTGCGTAGCCAGAGGAAATGGCAATCCGTACACTTCTACCGTCATACGTGTGGGTGCATGAAGATCAACTTCCACACGTTGCCGTTCAGGGAGCGCCACATCTCGACATCGTTCAACTAAATCTACTAATTCCTTATTACGAATCACTTCCCACACTGATAGTCCTTTCAACTGCTGTTCATCCAAACCAAGAATACGGCATGCACTGGCATTGCAGAAAAGAACCTGTCCTTGAGAATCAAAAGCCAGGACTCCTTCTACTAAATTTTGAACAATGGCCGAAATTTTCGCTCGTTCCTCTTCAAGATGAACCATACGTTTTTTAACTTGCTTCACGGTATGCGAAAGTTCTAAAGCCACGGACTCAGGCCCGGAAGGAAGGGAAGAACTACCCTCTTGTCTATCAAAGACGTGATGTAATTCATCAAGACTTTCGCGAACGTTCTGCTCTGTGTCACACGTCTGCCTCCAGCTATTCCTTGTGCGTAAAAAAGGCCATCCAAGAAGGCAGAGACCAAGCAAGCCTACTACCCACCATGACCCTCCCCCAGCCAGACCTAGGCCAAGCATGACCCCACTTGCGACCATCAACACCATTAGAAAGAGAGGAGAATTACCCATGGTTGGTTCTCACATTGACCTGAGCCACGCTATAGATCCACATCCGCATCAAAACGATATCCTACTCCTATCACAGTCACGACTCGCTTCTGTTCGTCCCCTAACTTTTCGCGTAGTCGCCGGATATGGACATCGACCGTTCGAGATTCAATATCAGCCGCATTGGCATACCCCCAAACCCTTTCCATAATTTGTTCCCGATTGAGCACACGTCCGTTGACCTTCATGAGGCCGCATAACAAATCAAACTCTTTGACCGTCAGCTCTACGACTTTCCCTGCAACCATCACCTGATGCTTGCCCTCATCGACGACTAACCTTCCTATCTGCGTAATGGAAGGAAGGTCTTGCGGCTGTCCACGTCGCAACACAGCCTTCACTCGAGCCACCAGTTCCCGTGGACTAAATGGTTTCACGATATAATCATCTGCACCCATCTCCAAGCCAACAATACGATCCACTTCATCCGTTTTCGCAGTTAACATGATAATGGCTATCCCCGCAGTCTTGGTATCTTTCCGGAGCTTTCGGCAGACTTCCAAACCATCCACGCCAGGCAACATAAGATCCAGCACAATGAGGTCCGGGATACGCGCTCTAGCTAATTGCAGAGCTGTTTCTCCATTTCGGGCTTCGAGACATGTGAGCCCATCTTTTTCGAGATGATATCGAACAAGGTCAACAAGATCTTTTTCATCATCCACGATCAACACGGTTGCAGGCATTACAATTTCTCCTCAAAATTACCCATCAGAATCCCCGTCATCCGAGTACACAGCTTTTTCTTTTGTAATGTTCGAAATATTGTTTTATCGCCGCCGTTGCATATCAATCATCTTCATTGTATACGCGATGCAGACACTTGGTGTAGTTATAGAGGTCTTGTGCATTGACGCGCTGCCGAGCCATATCTAAGGGGAGAACGAAACAACTACTTCACATGCGGGATAAGGGTGCAGACACTGTTGAAGCCAATCCTAGCACAACAGGAAGAGAAGACAGTACAAGAAGAAAAGGGATTGGGTTCGTTAATCAGAAGCCCAACGACTTCCTGGGCAGTCGAAAGGTTAACTCCAAGTCAATGCATTTCGCCGTCCAGAAAACCCCCTTCACGATTGAGCACATGATAAATTAAGCTTCCAGAGGCCAAGCGCGGACGAAACGAACTAGGCCTTTGAAGCCAACCCTGTTCCTGACATAATAGAAACGATTCCAACCCCTTTTCTCTGTTTATCAAAACTTATCACCTACCTTTCGACTTAGCAGATAAACAAACACCCCGAGTGTCACGTAACCCAGGACAACCTCAACGATTACCGATAGTTGAGCCCATCCTCCCTTTGGGAAGATATCTCCATATCCCAATGTTGTAAAGGTCACCACGCTGTAGTAAAAGGCAGAAAATAAATTATGATTGAGCCCCTCAAAGCTGCGGTGATTTACATAAAAAATCGCCGCAAATATTAGGTTAATTACCAATCCCGTAACAGCAAGGCACACATATGATGACCATGCCTTTGTTGTGACTATGGAAAGCGAAAAGAATATTTTGTCCGGGATGGATTGATGTCGAATAGAAGCAATGTTGACAAATACGTATTGGTACCAGTCAATGTACCGACGCAACATCTTGTTATCAGGGGCAGTCAGGGCGGATACATCATTGGCTAGAAATTTCGTATGCTTCCCAGCAAAATGTAGAAATCTAGTGTTTTCCCCAGATGTAAAAAACAAACGTATCAAAGCGCCAATTAAGAAAAACGCAGATACAGGTTCATACCTAAAAGGATACGCCACGCTGGTATCATTCACACCACGCAAAAGATTTATGAAAGCGCCCCTTAAATCGGCACCAGGAATTCCAGATTTACCACCAAGCGTGACATTGCCAACAAAAGAATCGCTTAGATCGGCTGAAACCAAGTTGACGTTGCGAAGCGTGAGTTGAAACAGGTGTGAACCTTTAAAGTTCGCATAGGCAAAACCTGCATTACTTATTAGAGCGTTTTCTAGGGTTATTTTTGATAAATTTATTCCACGCATATCTTCCCAGCCTGTAATCTTTGACGTTGGGAATCGGCTTACAAATTCATCCAAACTCACAGACTTGTTGTCGTATGAAAATAGGAATTGAGAAAAATCTATATCAGCCAATGGAAATGGGCCTCTATCCAAAACTGCGCCTTGTAGCACTGCAAAATGCTCCCTCTGCTTTTCATTCAGATACTGTCTGACTGCCTCATTGCAGGCTAGCCCAATTGGAGATTTCCACCGAATCTCAAGACCGAACCTATCCATATGAGTTTTCATCTGCGGATTGACCTTATTACTGACCACATCTATATGGTCAAACCAAAAATCACAGATATTCTCTTCTCCCTTGTAACCAAGTGATTCGAGAGTCTTCTCAAAGTAGTGGTGTGAGTACATTTTGGATACAGACTCGGTAATCTTTCAAAACCTACAAAAGGCTAAACAATGATTATTCAGTTTATCTAAGAAGTTGCCATGCGTTCCTCTAGCCTAAACATCAAGAATGCTCTACATATTCGCAATCAAATATTCCATTTTGTCTCCCATCACACACTCCGAAATAGACCGAGCGAATTCTTCTTCAATTAATAAAATAAGTCAAGTTGTGAGGCTGGGAAAAGTGAAGAAGGAAGGCATGAGATCAGAACATTTTCTTCGAGGTGGTAGACCCTTTGATGAAGTACAGGACAAATTTGTTCAATATTCTGCTAATCAAACACGGCGGTTTTCCGACCATAGACCAATCCCCACCATTCAACATGTAAGGGGATGGCACTGGAGAAGACGAGTTCTTCAAGATCTCATCCCTTTCGAATGAGATCATGCCCAGTATATGTATGCCCGCAACACGTACGAGATTTAGTGGATCATACGGAATGTATGGTTTCACGCTCTTTCAGCGGGATACCTGAAATGTTCAGCTCCCTATGTCCAACGCCTGCCGCCCGGCCCTCTGGATGGACGCTCTCATGAGCCAGCAAGGCTTGTTTGAGCGCAGCGAGTTGGCTCGCCCTCCCGTGCCTTGCGTCCATCTCATGTAATGAGGCCGGACGGGGCGTCACTGGTTTTGGCTACTTTTGCCGAAACAAAAGTGGCTCGGCTGCCGGGCCGAAACCCGGCAACACAGAAAATCACGGTGATACGGGAGTTTGGTAAAAAATGACCGCCTCATTCACCGATCAACGCGTCTCAACTGGAAGATCTCAAGATACATTTCCGACAAACATAATATTGCTGTAAAGCCTAAGCCATAAATTCTGTATGATCTGATTTAGTGCCCGGAAAGATGGCTCATGATAGCCGGAAGGAACAAAACGGGTAGACGCAGCTAACTCGGGGGTTGATCGTACTCAGCCGCTTCCACAAAGAAATAGGTATGGCATGCGCGGTCAATAAACGTCTTCGACAATACAGGAGGAACACCGTTAAATTTCGCAATACTCACGATCTGTTCGATAAGATCCCGCGGGTGGCAACTGCGCATATTGAGTTGATATTTCTTATACACACCGTCTAAGAGATAATCGACGGCATCCGGATCATAAGGCACACCTTTTTTCTTGCAGACATCTTCAAAGATCTGCTTGAAGCGTTCGGGGGTCGGATCAGCAATGTAGATTTTATTACGAATGCGACGAAGAAAGGCTTCATCTGCCAGTTTAGCCGGCTCTAAATTCGTAGCAAACAGCACGATCGTATCGAAGGGAAGTTGGAAGACTGTCCCTGTATGTAACGTCAGGTAGTCCACTCGCTTTTCTAATGGCACAATCCACCGATTCAAAAGATCTCTGGGCCGCACCAACTGCCGGCCAAAGTCATCAATTAAAAATACGCCGCCATTCGCTTTGATATGAGGAGGCGCCTTGTAATATTTCGCTGAGGGATTAAAGGCCAAATCCAAGGTCGCCATAGTCAACTCACCACCTGCAAACTCAATCGGCCGTTTACACAGCACCCATCGAGCATCATATTCCTTTTTCGTTTCAATCAAGGAACGGCCGGCCTCTTGAGGCACTTCCACTCTCACATGAGTAATGGGGTCAAATATTTGAATGATCTGACCGTCAACTTCCATGGCATAGGGGATATAGATCTCGCCTCCCCCCACGGCTTCCAACATTTTACCAATGGCTTCAGCTAACACGGTTTTTCCATTTCCAGGAGGTCCGTACAAGAAAATGGCCCATCCGGAATTCACCGCTTCTCCCAGCTGATCAACCGTGCCGGGAGTCAACACTAAATGTTCGGTCGCGGCAGTGACCGTCCGCCGGTCAATCGTCAAACTATTCACCGGCTGACTTTTCACCATAGCGACATATTGCTGTATAGTCACAGGAGCAGGACCTACGTACCGACACAAATCCATAAACGCTTTTGCTCGTTCACGGCCCGCGTCTGTCAACACATACCGAAGCAACACGCCCAACGATTCACCATGCCCCTTGACCTCACAAAACTTTTCTCTTTGGATAAGTGTAAAGAGTTCCTTCATGACCCCATAGGGCAGTTTCATGATGTCCCCGGCAGATCGTTCAGTAAGTTCTCCATTGTTGAACAAGGTCCGCACTAACAATTGCACGAGCAATTCTTCCGGCAAACCCGTCTCTGCAATTGTCATCGGGGCGGGAAGAATCCGTATTTTAGGAGAGACTTTTGGAGCATCATTGCTCGAGGAATATTCTTTGGTCTCATTCCCATAGTTCGGAATAGTAATTGTACTGCTCATGCAAACTCTCCTTTATACGTTTCTTGAAAAGGATGGATGGTCATGTTTTTCACCAGGGCATTCCCTCTTTTCTGTAGGGCACAATCACGGTAATATTATAGATACAGGCGCAGCTGCTCCAATATGGTTGTCTTCCATTCACATTAGGCATCAATCTCGCTCAGGCACACATGACAATTTTGTGACGATGACCTGGCTTTTTCTTCTTCTCATTTTCTTCACGTGGGGTTGCACGGAATCGTCACCCGAACGCACTATCCGCTTTGGCCTCGCGAGCGCCCCAACTAATTTAGACCCACGTCTTGCGACAGACGCCACCTCAGCCCGAGTCAATCGGCTGCTCTATTCACGACTAGTCGACTTCGCGGAAGATGCGACCCCTGTCCCTTCTCTGGCAACATGGGAAACACTGACTCCCACGCATTATCGTTTCAATCTTATCGAGCCTCGCCCTACGTTCCCTGATGGCTCACGGCTCACAACAGAAGATGTCAAATCCACATATATGTCACTATTGGATCCCAACACATCCTCACCTCATCGTGGTCTTCTGCGCAACATTTCACGCATTGACACACCATCACAATCAATTATTGACTTCTTTTTGACACACCCGGACCCGTTATTTCCCGGCTATGTAGTTATCGGCATTCTTCCAGCAAACCTTATTGCCACACACCATTCTTTCCACGACCACCCAGTCGGCAGTGGACCCTTTCTCTTTCACCAAAGGCCCGATGACACTCGCCTCATCCTCAAACGTCGCAAAGATGCCCAACTGTTTGAATTCATAAGGATTCCCGACCCGACAGTGCGTAGCCTGAAATTATTGGCTGGTGAAATCCATCTCCTTCAAAACGACCTGCCGCCAGAGTTAGTCGCCTATCTTGCCGAACAACCAGCTATCTCACTGCAACAACATCAAGGGTCCAATTTCGCCTATATCGGGTTCAATCATCAAGATCCGATTGTCGGTCAAGATCTCGTCAGAAAAGCTATTGCCCATGCCATTAATCGTGAACAAATCATTCAGTTCGTTCTTGGAGGTCGAGCGCGACCGGCACAGGCTCTCTTCCCCCCGACCCATTGGGTCGGCGCCCCAGCATTACAAGGCTATCGCTATGATCCTGCGCAAGCGAAAGCACTGCTGCAGCAAGCTGGATTTGATGACAATCGACGACCAACCCTTATCTATAAAACCTCGACAGACCCTTTTCGATTACGATTGGCAACCATTATTCAAGAGCACCTCCAACAGGTTGGCATTGACGTCTCTATTCACAGTCACGACTGGGGCACATTTTATGGAGACATCAAAACCGGACGCTTTCAGATGTACAGCCTGGCATGGGTTGGACTCAAGACACCTGATATTTTCCGACAAGCCTTTCACAGTCATGCTGTTCCACCACTGGGTGTGAATCGCGGGCGCTATACCGACCCGACCACCGACCGCCTCATCACGGAAGCGGAAAACACATCTAAGCGCACCCGACAACAAATGCTGTATCGTAAACTCCAAGCACGTCTATTAGACACACTGCCATATGTACCGCTGTGGTACGAAGATCACTTCTTCCTTTCAAGCAAAGCAATTCAGGGCTATGCGCTCCGAACGGATGGGAATTATGATGGCCTGTTAGACGTGCAGTGGGCATCATCACCAAACGCTCCACCTCACGTTGGCCCAACAGAGAAAGCCATGAATACGAATTCATCTGGGTCTATCATGAACTCCCGCCTATCTCATTCTTAACCATGTCATATTTCATTCTGAAGAGAAGTGTCAGTGCGTTGATTGGATTGCTTGGTGTCATCAGCCTCGTATTCTTTTTGATTCACCTGATTCCCGGTGATCCCATTGATGTCATGCTGGGCGAGTCCGCCCTCGCCGCTGATCGAGAAGCCTTACGTCAGAATTTAGGATTGCATCTCCCGCTCTACGAACAATGGTGGAAGTATCTCACGGCCCTTGCCCAGGGTGACTTCGGATATTCCTTGTTCTCCGGACGCCCCATCACCAACATTTTACTAGAACGCATCCCGGCCACACTGCACCTCAGCAGCATGGCATTCATTGTCGCCATCATCATCGCTCTGCCACTTGGCCTGCTGGCCGCCACTCGCCAACATTCACTGTACGATTACGGCAGCATGGGCTTCGCGTTATTCGGCATGTCCATCCCTAATTTCTGGATGGGACCGCTTTTGATTTTGGTGGGAGCCTTATGGTTAGGTTGGTTTCCTGTCAGCGGACGAGAAGGGTGGAATGCCGTGATCCTCCCGGCTTTGACACTAGGCACGGCCATGGCTGCCATCCTTGCCAGAATGATTCGGAGCAGCCTCTTGGAGATTTTGGGAGAAGACTTTCTTCGAACCGCCCGTGCGAAAGGTCTCTCATCTCTGAAAGTCACTGTCATCCATGCACTGCCCAACGCGCTCTTACCCGTCCTCACACTCTTGGGACTACAGCTTGGAGGCTTACTAGGTGGCGCGGTCATTACGGAAACCGTGTTTGCCTGGCCCGGGTTAGGACTCCTTATGATTGAAGCCATACAACAGCGAGATTATCCCGTTGTACAAGCTGCCGTGCTCTGCATCAGCATGACCTACATCTTCGTCAATCTCATGACAGACCTCCTGTATGCCTGGCTAGATCCTCGCATCAATTGGCAAGATCCATCATGATGCGACTCTGGGTTCCATTAGGCATCATCAGCATGTGGGGAATCATTGCTCTGGTGAATCCAGTGCTTCCTCTCACACCTAACGCCATTGATCTCACACAGATCCTTATAGGTCCTGACCAGAATCATTGGCTTGGCTTTGATGAACTCGGACGTCCAATTGCAGACCGTCTCATCACAGGAGCTAAAACCTCGTTTCTCGTGTCGCTCAGTGTGGTCGCCTTAGGCGTTCTCATCGGCGGGATACTGGGAATCTCGAGCGGGTACTTCAGTGGATGGGTCGATCAGGTCTTTGTTCGCATTGTGGATATCATGCTAGCTTTTCCCGGGCTTCTCTTAGCCATTGCCTTAGCGGGAGCACTGGGACCAGGAATAGAAAATGTTGTCTTGGCCTTAGTGATTGTGGGATGGGTCGGCTATGCGCGCTTAGCGCGCGGACAGGTACTCGCCCTCAAACATGCCGATCATATCGTTGCAGCCCAAGCTATTGGCGCCACCCCCTGGCGCATCATGAGTCGGCATTTACTTCCTCTCATCACGGCACCCCTTATCATTGAAGCGAGTTTTGGTATCGCCGGTGCCATCATTGCTGAAGCGGGGCTATCTTTTTTGGGATTAGGCGTTCAGCCACCTCAAGCGTCATGGGGTAGCATGATCCGCGATGGCACCCGCTATATGTTGGTCGCGCCGCACCTCGTCATCATTCCCGGTCTGACGCTTATGGCCGTAGTCCTCGCCGCTAACCTTCTCGGCGATTGGCTCCGCGATTGGCTGGATGTCAAAGAACCAAAAAAGGCGAAGTAACATAAAGACAATTGCAAAACATCACGCTCTTGGACCACTCTGTAGCTCTGTAGCCATGACTCACTGCGAGTCCTTGCAAGATATGTTTCATGGAAACCATACCAATTACCTCAGTTTTGGCTCGTTATTTGAGGTTCTCGTCATTTATTCATAAAATAAAGGAACTCAAAATTGATAGTAGGTTGTGTTGAGGAATTCATTGTTTCTTGGAATTTCAATAGATTACACTATTGCAGAGGAATACAGCCGTAATGTTGGTTTCAAAGAAAAAGGTGAACATGAAACGTACCCCATTATTATTGTCCATTGGTCTTGTGCTAGTTATCTCGTTCCCGTTCAGTGTTTGGGGTCAGGACCAATTGGTTACAGGTACAGGAATGGCTAATATGTTAGGCAGCGATATTGTCCTGGCAAGAGATCAAGCCATTCAAAATGCTCTACGAAAGGTGGTTGAGCAATCCGTAGGAACCTTTGTCACGTCGGAAACCCATGTCCAGGATTTGGAGTTTGTCCGTGACAATATTTTCACAA
>QIMB01000187.1 GCA_003233615.1 Nitrospirota bacterium | reverse complement strand
TCGTTCGATTCGAGCAATCAGCTTTCAAGCGGTGGGCATGGGATCAGCTCCCTCTGAACAGGTTCTGTCCCCTATGGTGACGGGGATATCGACCGGGCGTCAAGTTGGTTTCCAAGTGCTTATGGCGTCAGATCATGTATCAGAGAGTCGGCAATGAAAGAGAAGAGTGTGATTCAAAAAAAGATCTGTATGCTTGGTGGATTTGCGGTTGGGAAGACCAGCCTTGTCAAACGTTTTGTCACAGGGCAGTTCTCAGAAAAATACCATACGACCATTGGTGTGAAAATTGATCAGAAATCTCTCTGTATAGATAGTACCAATGTGCTCTTGGTCTTATGGGATGTGTATGGGGAAGATGATTTTCAGAAAGTTCGGGCGTCATATTTGCAAGGGTCAGCAGGGTACTTGCTGATGGTTGATGGTACGAGAAAAGAAACATTGGATGTGGCGCGCCAATTACGCACATTGGCCTTACAGACAATGGGGCCTGTTCCATATGCGCTTGTGGTGAATAAACACGATCTTTTCGAGTCCTGGCAGGTTGAGCCTGAGATGTATCAAGATCTTGCGTCTCAAGCCTGTCTGGTGATTGAGTCTAGTGCCAAAACAGGCGAAGGGGTTGAATTAGCGTTTGTTGCGTTGGCCAGAGAAATGCTGAAAGTATCTAAAATCTAGTTGTCCCCCTCACTCCGTTTCGCACATATTTGTGGGAACGTGCCTCTATTATCACAATCGTATGTTCTGAGTAAGCTTTTGGTGATGGCACTATTTCCGGTGCTTGTGAAGCGGTAGCTGGCTAAAATGGAAGATGACATGAGTGTGGAAGCTCCCTATTCTGAAATTCTGAAGTTGTTTGATGCGTTGATTGTGCAGGTCGATTCAGTGACGCAATACCGCATCATTGGTGTGGTTCCCAGTTGGTATCCCTCCGACATTTCCCCAGGCCAATCCTCGATTGAACCTCTAGAATTTGTACAGAAATCTTTTTTCCTACAGTGTTTTCTTCCTGAGGCGGAAGAGTTTTGGCAGACTCATAATCAGGGGACATTGCCATCTGGATTATGGAGCGAACCGAATCTTGTCGGGGACGAGAATTATTTGGAAGCCACGGCCTTGGTGCAGGACGACCAGCGCTACTTAATTATCCGTAGCTATCAGTCTGAGCTCATAACGTTACAGCCAGTGTTACAGAAAGCTCGGGAAGACCATTTAGCACATAGGCATGAACGTGATGCGCACAAACATCAATTAGCTGAGAGCGAACAAATTCGAGATGACGTGACTGCTGTTCTCGATCATTTGGAGCTGGCCATGGTGATGATCGATGAAAACAATGTCGTGACTTATGCCAGCCCTACAGTGCGACATGTGTTTGGAATCGACACGCAAAGATTTGTGGGTAGATTATGGCCTCACGTTCTGCCCTTGACTGCAGAGCACATCCGTCAGGTCCAGGAGCAAAGAGCCTTGCCAGAGGGGCGCCGTACTTCGGTGGTACTGTCGTTGAAAAAACCCCAGAAATCTTGGCTAGAGATTGAGATTGAAGTGCATGATGATCCTCGTGATTGTAGGAGAACCATTCTCTTTCTGAAAGATAGAACTGAAATTGAAGATCTGCGACGGCAATTGATTGGGCAAGCTCATTTCGAGAAGCTCATTGGAAAAAGTCCTGCGATGCAAGACCTCTATCAAAAGATTCAGGAAATTGCTCCTGTCGATGTTCCTGTCTTGATTGAGGGAGAAACAGGGACAGGAAAAGAATTGGTTGCACAGGCCTTGCACCGGTTGAGTACACGAAAAGGCATGCCCTTTGTGGCGCTTAATTGTGCAGGATTAACGGATTCCTTATTGGGAAGCCAATTGTTCGGTCATAAACGGGGTTCGTTCACTGGAGCAGTGAGTGATCATGAAGGATTTTTTGAGGCAGCAGAAGGGGGTATCTTATTTCTTGACGAAATTGGCGATATGCCCCTGACGATTCAAACCACATTGTTGCGAGTGTTACAGGAAGGTGAAATTATTCGGTTGGGCGAGTCTCGTCCCAGAAAAGTCGATGTTCGAGTCTTTGCCGCCACCCACCAAAATTTGCAAGATATGGTCGATACAGGATCTTTTCGTTCAGATCTCTTGTATCGTATTCGTGTTGCGCGGTTGTATCTTCCCCCGTTGCGGGAACGTCGAGAAGATATTCCCTTGTTGAGTGAAGCATTTTTTGGACAGGCACGGGCGGTCACATCCAAACATGACGTGCGGGAAATCTCTCCGGACGCTATGCAAACCCTACTGCAATATCATTGGCCTGGGAATGTTCGAGAACTCAAAAGTACATTTGAATATGCCTTGATTCATTGCCATGGTCCACATATTCAATCTTCGGATCTTCCTCAAGAAATACATGGGTCTCCTGCAGTATTCGTTTCACCAAGATCGTCCACAAGAGATGAGCGAGAAGAAATATTGGCAGCATTGGAGCAGACCAGGGGTAAACGTGTGCTGGCGGCAAAACTTCTGGGTATGAGCCGGTCTACGTTCTACCGTCGCCTGAGCGAATTGGGAATATCTCCGGAAGAATGCTCACAATAGATTGAGGAGGTTTTTCTCTACAGTGAGTGTGTGTAATGAAGATAGCAGAAAATTAAATATTGCAGAGATCATGCGGTGTGCCGTAGCATTGATGAGAATTTTGCGATGATTCTCACTGAAAGTTTTCGTTTGCCATCCGAAAGATATTCTTTATTTCGATCTTGAATTCCCTTCCTCGCCTATCCCCTCTCTTCAGGATTTCGGTACAGGAGCTTGAAGAATGGCGTATGGAAGAAGAGCGCCGCTATGCATTGGCGGCCAAAATATGTTCACCAAGTCTATACAAGGAGGTCCAATGAGTAGGAAGCTGTCGTCTTTTGTAGTCTTCATCTGGTTGTGTTTGTTGCCTGTGTGGGGTTTAGCAGAGCCTTTGGGGAAACTTTCTTTAAAGGATGGAAGCCAAATATATGTCGAAATCTTGGAGATGACGGAAGGGTTCATCACAGTTAAAACTTTATTCCATGATGGAGATCCGATTAAGATTAAGTGGTCAGAAGTTGTTGGATTGACTTCTGAGAATTCGGTGACGGTGGTGTTGAATAGTGGGACTACCCTGCAAGGGCCACCGTCTATGCTAGGTCCTGGAACGCTGGGAATCCAAACTGATATGTTGGATGACCCCATTCCAGTTGCAGTAGAGTCGGTGATGGCCATCAATCCACCGGTTAAGAAGGCGGTGGTCTATACAGGTAATATAAACTTTGGCGCGTCGATTATCACGGGCAATACCGATCTTAAAAATTATAGTTTTCTCGGTGAACTTATTGCCCGGAGCGAACGGCTACGTCTGACGATTCTTGGCCGGTATTTGAATGGAGAAGCGAATGGCACATTAAATGTCCGTAATGCCTTTGGGACGATCAAGTTAGACTTTTTTATCACCAAACGGTTCTATGCCTATGTCGGGGCGTTGTTCGAACAGGATACATTTCAAGATTTGAACCTTCGTACCTCGCTCTTTGCTGGCCCAGGGTATCAGTTTATTGATGTGGGAGATTTTTCCAGTCCCTATCTTAATACAATGCAACTTGGGGCAGAAATCGGACTGGGTTTTTTTAATGAAGATTTTAAACGTGCCAATGATCGCAATACTGTCACGGGTCGATGGGCTTTGAATTTCAATTGGCCGATCGTGCCCTGGCTGACATTATTCCACCAACACCAGGGTTTCCCTTCAATAGAGGAGAGAAAGGATTATTACATCACGTCTCAGCAGGGGTTGCGTTGGACAATGTTAGAAAATTTCATTTCGACATTGCAGTATAATTGGCGCTATGACAACACTCCGGCGCCTGGGAACAAGAAAAGCGATAAGCAGATTTTTCTCACCATTGGGTATGCTTTCGGACCCTAAGTTAGTCCCAACATACACGGAACCCGGGTTTTTTTAGAGAACTGGGTTCCGTCAGCTTCTTTGTTCCCATTCTCTTCCTGCTCATTCTTCTTCACATTTCACTGCTTTTTTTCTTAGTTTTTTCAATATTTCAGGTGTTCCAACCTGACACAGATTGAGACGCCAGGGTGTGTCTCTATGAGATATCCGAGAATTTCATACAAATAATATCATAAGAAACAATGCCTTAGATATGGCACCATTCTTGATGTTACATCTGCAAGAGCTATCTGATCTGTGGGGATCTTGTGGGTTTAATTCCAGACGTTCAGGTCAACATCTTTACTTGAAGAAGGCACAATCCAATCGCCATCTGATTTATCAGGAAATTGTCTGTGAGGGTTTGGCAGAGAATACTTGATGTTGATAAAGTTGGAGGTACAAAAGGGGATCAGAAGGGGATGGTGTGAAAGCTACGAAGTTCTTAATCCAAAGTAGAATTGATTAAACTGTGTTTTTTTTTGCGGAAGAATTATCTCCAGGTTATGCAATCTTTAACAAAGGGAGTTTTTTTATGAGGTTTATAACACGAGCAACGCTAATGAATGTCTCTTTTGCTGTTATGGTGGGAGGAGGATTGGGTACTGCTCTCGCTGACGTTCCGACTGAAGATGTTTTAGCTGAAGGTGATTCTGTAAAAAGTTTTATTCCTCAAGGGCCGGAGGCAGGTACGGAATTATTTCCTCCGAATGCTAAACCAGGGGGATGTTATGCCCGGGTTCTTGTTCCGGCTCAGTATCAAACCGAAACTATTCAGATGTTAAAAAATGAGGCATCCGAGCGACTGGAGATCATTCCAGCAACATTTGAGGCTATTGAAGAAACGCTTGTTATACAGGAGGCTTCAGAGAGATTGGAGATCGTCCCTGCCACCTATGAATGGATTGAAGAACAGGTGATGGTGAAACCGGCCTTTCAGAAATTGGCGTTGATTCCAGCGGAGTATGAATTGGTGTCGGAACAAGTGATTGATAAGCCAGCTCATTTTGTGTGGGAGAAGGGGCGAGGCTTAATTGAAAAAGTGAACTTTGCGACAGGGGAAATTGTCTGCTTAAAAGAAATTCCCGCCACCTACAAGACTGTAACCAAGCGAATGTTGAAAAGCCCGGCGACTACTCGTGCTATTGAGATACCAGCAGAGTATAAGACTGTGAAAAAACGTCTGATGAAGACCCCGCCAACGACGAAGACCATTAGCATACCTGAGGAAACGAAAGTGCAGAAAGGGTTGAAGATGGTCGAACCTGCAGCCGTGAAACGAATTCCCATTCCGGAAGAATATCAAACTTTCACGAAACGAATAAAAGTATCTGAAGAAAAAATGGCCTGGAAACCGGTTCTCTGTGAGACGAATACGACACCACAGATTGTTCAGCAACTCCAACATTCACTGAAGGAAAAAGGGTTTAATCCCGGTCCTATCGATGGAGAAATTGGTAAGGAAACGATAAAGGCTGTCGTTGCATTCCAAAAAGAACAAGGCCTTCCAAGGGGAGGGTTGACTGTCGAGACATTTCAAGCACTTAAAGTTGATTTGCCTTGGTTTTCTGAGATAACGGCCATCAATACTGGTGGAGGGTTACTTCAATAACTCACAGCGTTCTGGTAGATTCAGTAAAATCGTCAGAGTGATTGAGAGGAGGATCTTATGCTGTAACTCCTTTTGATCATTCAGATTCTGGATAGTCGGAGTGATTCTTTTAAGGGCGAGGCTTCTGAAAAATCAGAAGCCTCGCTCTTCGCGTTTACGCATATTCTTCAAAGAAAGTGTTCTCATTAAAAGGTGCCTTGTTCTTTTGAGAAAACTAGACACAAAAACTGAAATCATTAGCGCCTGTTCCCCGTGTGTCTCATGTGTTTCAACCTGAGACAGATTGGGATGCCAGGGTG
>QIMB01000068.1 GCA_003233615.1 Nitrospirota bacterium | reverse complement strand
GCATACGCGACTGCTGCCCCACATACCATCAGACCAAAGATAATCCACACGCTTCGCTGTAAGGTTTTCAAGGGTGACACCCCTCCTTTATCTTTCTTCCCGTCCGGAAGACCGTGCTTACGCGTTATTAGTGAGCCGCATCTGCTGGAGCTTCAGCTGCTGGAGCATCTCCAGCTGGTGCTTCGGACGCTGCTGGAACATCAGATCCTGGAGCATCTCCAGTTGGTGCCTCGGACACTGCTGGTGCTTCGGCAGCTGGTGCTGTACCAGCCGTTCCCTGAGGAACCCATTTCTTATACTTCACATCCCATTCCTTGCCCTTGAGCCCAAATGTCGCTTCAAACGCAATCACTTTCCAGATGTCATCTTCGGAAAGCTTGCTCTTCCATGGTTTTGGTTCCCTTCACACCCTCATTCACCCGCCAAAACCAAACAGAATCCGAGTAAAGCTCCATTTGCTCAGTTCTCCGGAAGTCTCGAGCACCGGCCTTAACAGGTTTCCCGTTCTTTCCATGGCAACTCGCACAATTGACATCAATATTTTGCACTCCTGTAAAAATGGCTTTCCCCTCTTCAAGAATAGCAGGATTATTCCAATAGCCATCAGGCATATGCTTATCAGCATATTCCGGTGGAGCCGGGGGCGGAGGTTTAGGCGGCCCCTCACCGCCGCCACAAGCAGATAGTGACATCCCCAAAACCGCTGCTCCAACTACTAGAAGACTTTTCAGATCTCTGTATTCGTTCATTGCTCCCCCTCGCGTACGTGATTTAAATTCCTACAATTTTCCTATTGGACTTTCTTTTTTTCTATTACCTGTTTTATTTTACTTCTTGACAAGCACACGCTTCCGTAATAGCACTGGTAAATAAATCTTGCCACAATAGACACATGATTTATTATAGGTCCTTCAAACACAAAAAAAGACCAAGATTTTTATCACAGACGAACAGCGAGCGTCAATCAAATGTTCGCAAAGATGGGTGTTGGTCTTTTTCAAAAAATGACCGATTTCAATAGTGAAACTATCAGGATGAATCATGAACTTTTCATGCAGGAAAAATGAATGGACAGGAAAATTATTGCGGTGAGCAGGCTTAACTCAATTGTGGCTTTTGCCACTTTTTCGCCCAATCTTCCCAGGAACGACCAAATGCCGTGTCTTCTCCACTAAATTCTACTTCAGCAATGTCCTGGTAGTGTATTATGGCAGGTTCTGATTGGTCCGCTAGAAAAAGCTTCACATAGGGATGGGGAATTTCCTCTTGACGATCAAACACGTACCCGATGACGTGCTCTCCCGTTTTGAGATGAATGGTCACATCGCCTCTATAGTCACAGGCACGTCGAATGGCTTCGTATAGTGCTCCCTCAGTATCAGCCTTCAATCGATAGCCTTCCCAGGATGGTGGATGCCCGTCCGACGGGATTTGCGTACTCATAGCTACAGTCTCGCTCAGGGGAATCTCTCGCGTGTTGAGTGAAAATTATCGCGAATCTACACGCGCAGCTTCTAGACCGCATTGGGAAAGAGGGTAGCTCTGGCCGTTGCCACAAACCCTTCCCAGGAACCGAAGGTATCTTTGACCGCCGAGGCTTCATAGCCACAATGCACCATGCAATCCCGGCATTGCTCATGTCGTCCCGTCCCATAGCGATCCCATTCCGTCTCTTCCATTAATTCTCGAAACGTGGCGGCATAGCCTTCCTGCAACAAATAACAGGGACGTTGCCAGCCAAACACATTGTATGTGGGATTTCCCCATGGCGTGCACTCATAATCCCGTTTACCCATCAGAAACTCCAAAAATAAGGGCGACTGATTGAACTGCCACCCTCGCTTGCGCTTCGTCAACAATTGGGAAAACAACGCGTGCGTGCGTTCCCGCTTAAGAAAGCTTTGCTGGTCAGGCGCTTTGTCATAACTATAGCCTGGTGAAATCATCATGCCTTCGATTCCCAGCTCCATCATTTCATCAAAAAATTGACGGACGCGAGATGGTTCAGCATCATCAAAGAGCGTCGTATTGGTCGTCACACGGAACCCTTTTGCCAAGGCTACTCGAATCGCTTTCACAGCCACATCGTAGATTCCATCACGACACACAGCATGGTCATGTTCTTCTTTGAGACCATCCATGTGAATGCTGAACGTCAGATATTTTGATGGTGTGTATTCTTGGATTTTCCGTTCAAGGAGAATGGCATTCGTACACAAGTAGACATACTTTTTTCGTTCCACAAGGCCTTCCACAATGGCTGGCATTTCTGGATGAATTAACGGTTCCCCACCAGGAATACTCACAATTGGCGCTCCACACTCATCAGTCGCTGCCCAACATTGCTCCGGCGTCAAACGCCGGTTCAGAATATGATCTGGATATTGAATTTTTCCACAACCCGCACATTCCAAATTACAGCGAAACAAGGGCTCTAGCATCAGCACCAATGGGTAGCGCTTGACACGACGGATTTGTTGAGAAAGTGCATACTGCGCGACGGTATACATTTGTGAAATAGGTACGGCCATAACTAATTCACCCCCACACAAAGTACATCAACAGTCACTGTCTTCATGCATAATATTGGCGGTTTCATCATCCACTGATTATTTCCAATTTGAATATCTTATTTGTCTGTAATTTTACAGCTGTTCATGATTGATGGAGGCGCCGAGCGGGGTCGAACCGCTGAATCGCAGTTTTGCAGACTGCTCCCTTAACCACTTGGGTACGGCGCCTTCGTCATTCATTATACGGAGTTGCTTTTATTCTGCACAACCAAAAATGTACCCACTCAGGTTGATGGACTAAAGACCAAAGGCTTTTAGGGGTCAATCGTAAGCGCTCCACCAACATGCCAGGCATTTACTAGCCTTCAGTCTTCAACCTACACACCTCTGTATCTACCTAACATTTACCCTGATTGTGATGCCAGGGATACCCGACACCAATTACTTGAGAGGCAAAACGGGAATTTCCCGTGAGGTAGGCCCTCTAGAAGTCAAAGACAATTCTTCCGGAGGGAGCGCTGATGGGTTCGGTGTGGAAATTGATTCGTTAGAGCTTTTGGCATTTTGCTCTTTGGCCATGGCTTCCACTTCTTCGATTAACGTGTCCATCAAATCCTCTGAAGGGACACGCTTATAGAGTTTACCTTTTTTAAAGACGATTCCCACGCCTTGGCCACCCGCAATGCCGATATCCGCTTCCTTCCCTTCGCCAATCCCATTCACCACGCAACCTAAGACCGACACACTGATGGGATTCGTAATATGACTCAACCGATGCTCCAATTCATTTGCCATCTTCACCACATCAATTTCTACTCGACCACAGGTGGGACAGGCAATCACATTCACTCCGCGATGACGGAGTTCCAGAGATTTCAGAATCTCAAAACCGACCTTGACCTCTTCGACCGGATCTGCTGCCAACGAAACACGCAAGGTGTCACCAATGCCCTGAGAGAGCAACCAACCCAATCCTACAGCAGACTTAACAGCACCGGTCGCGGCCGTCCCTGCCTCCGTGATACCGATGTGTATGGGGCAATTCGATTGCTGCGCAAAGAGCCAATAGGCATCAATGGCCATATGGACATCAGATGCTTTCAACGACACCTTCATGTTCGTAAATCCCACATCCTCTAATGCATGCACAGCATTCAGGGCAGACTCTGCCAGGGCTTCTGCAGTCGGGTATCCATATTTATCTAACAGCGGCTTTTCAAGGGAGCCGCCATTGACCCCGACCCTGAGGGGAATGCCATAGTCATTGACTGCGTGTATCACCTCTTCCGTTTTCCACCAAGGGCCAATATTCCCCGGGTTTATGCGGACGCAGTCCACAACTTCAGCTGCCTTCAAGGCTAAACGATGATCAAAGTGAATATCCGCGATTAAGGGCACCATCATCCGGGCTTTGATTTTGGGAAGGGCATTGACCGCGTCCATATCAGGTACGGCCACCCGGATGAGCTCACACCCCGCCTCTTCTAATCGATGAATCTGCTCTAAAGATCCTGCGACATCTCTGGGATGCGGGATCGTCATCGATTGGACTGAAATCGGCGCGTCTCCGCCAATTTTGATATTTCCTACCTGAATTTGACGAGTTTTTCGTCGAGTGATATGCATAGACCAATACCTAGTGCAAAATAGTTTGTAGCGAAACCCGGTCATAGAGGGCTTTGGCTTGCTCATAAATGCCATCAGCCGTCAGCCCGTATTTCTCACGGAGTAATTCTTGCGGACCTTGCTCAATGTACCAATCGGGCAATCCTAACACCTTAGTGGGAAGGTTCCAACATTCCTCTTCAGAGAGGAACTCCAGCACCGCCGAACCAAAGCCACCCATTCGACACCCTTCTTCCACAGTGACTAAACATTTCACCTTCTTGGCTACCTCACGAATGAGGTCTTTATCGAGTGGCTTGACAAAGCGAGCATTCATCACCGCCACAGACACACCTTCTTCCTTCAATCGTTCTGCCGCTTTCATGGCTTCTGATACCGTCACGCCAATTGCCACAATCGCCACATCTGTTCCTTCAGATAACAACTCCCCTTGTCCAATTTCCAAAGGAATAGGCTCGGAATCTAATGGCACCCCTAAATTGCTTCCACGCGGGTAACGTACGGCTGTCGGTCCATCATGGACTAATCCTGTCTGCACCATGTGCTGTAATTCATTTTCGTCTTTTGGTGCCATAATCACCATATTTGGCACATGACGTAGAAAAGCAAAATCAAAGGCTCCATGATGAGTGGTGCCATCTTCGGCTACCAAGCCACTTCGATCTATACAGAACATCACTGGAAGATTTTGGGTTGCAACATCATGAACCACCTGATCATAGGCGCGTTGTAGAAACGTTGAATACAAGCATATGACCGGCCGCATGTTTTCCGCCGCGAGACCTGCTGCATACGTCACCGCATGTTGTTCGGCAATGCCCACATCAATTAACCGTGTAGGAAATTCCTTTTGGAAATTTGCTAACCCGGTGCCATCACACATTGCCGCAGTAATAGCAATCACACGTGTATCTTTTCGTGCTTGACGAATCAACGTATTCGCGGCTATGGAACTGTACGATGGATAGCTCGCCTTTTTCACGGGCTCTCCCGTTTGTTCATCAAAAGGCGAACAGGCGTGAAACCACACAGGATTCGTCATGGCAGGCTCGAAACCCAGCCCTTTTTTAGTAATGACATGCAAAAGTGTCGGGCCTTTGAGTTTAAACACATTCTCTAAGGTGGGCAACAAATGCTCAAAATTATGCCCGTCAATCGGACCAACATAGCGAAAACCCAATTCTTCAAATAACAAACCTGGAAGAAGCAATCCTTTCGCCAATTCCTCCGCTCGCGCCGCCATCCGTTTCACAGACTCACCAATTTGTGGAATCGTGTCTAACAACTGGGACGTTTCTTCACGAAACCGTGTATAAAACTCGCCCGTAAACGTTCGGTTTAGATAGGCCGAAATCGCTCCGACATTTCGGGAAATGGACATCTGATTATCATTCAAGATCACCACCAAGTCCCGACCCATATCCCCCGCATGCTGCAACCCTTCCAACGTCATCCCGGAAGTTAACGCTCCATCGCCAAGCACACATACCACCTTATGGGATCCTTGCGATTGCTCGCGGGCCTCGACAAAGCCTACCGCAGCAGAAACTCCTGTTCCGGCATGTCCCGCATTGAAGGTGTCATACACACTTTCTTCGCGTTTACAAAATCCACTCATACCACCGAACTGTCGGATAGTGTGAAATTGTTCGCGTCGCCCAGTGAGCAGTTTATGCGTATACGCCTGATTACTGGTGTCCCAAATTATTTTATCGTGAGGGGTATCCAGCAAATAATGCAACGCAACCGTAAGTTCTACGACACCGAGATTTGACGCCAGATGCCCACCTATTCCAGAGATCACCTCGATGATCAGTTCACGGATTTCTTGACAGAGTTCAGGAAATTGGTCCTGGGAAAGTTTCTTTACATCTATAGGACTGTCAATCCTTTTCAACAAGGACATATGGACCCTTTCTAAAAACGCTCAAATTTTTTGTGAGGAAAAAATGGAGAGAGTTCGGCACACCGACATAGGTACACGAAATTTTCCCATAGGCGTTAGACACTGTCAAGCACCAGCCTCTTCCACGCCTTCAATATCCTCACGCTCTATCTGCACTTTCATCAGTCCTGCTTCTTGCCGAGGCTCTGACCGAAAGGTAAAGCACGAACGATCGTGAGCGACAAAACGATGATGACAATCTAT
>QIMB01000091.1 GCA_003233615.1 Nitrospirota bacterium | reverse complement strand
AAATCTCTCATCACCCACAAGGCGACCACGAGTGTTGTGAATTCCCTATGCACGTAAGGGTTCGCGAAAGAATAACTTCACAGAATTCGCGCCCAGATTTAGGTCAGATTGGGTCGATCTGAGGGAGTACAACCGCAAGCGTAGCAAGTCCTACGTTGAGGATTGTGCGAGTGAAAAGCGGCCCAAGATGGGCTGAAAGTGGGATGCGAAAATGGGAAGTTATTCTTTCGCGAGCCCTAAATATCGTACACAGCTTTTTCGCGTTCAACTGCCGGCTCTCGGTTCAATAGCGAAAAACGAAAGAAGGGGGGGTATGAAGTGTAAACGGTGAACTTACAATTCAAACGGTGAACTTACAATTCAGGAAAGTGAAAGTTGCCAGGCAACTCCAGAGAAAAGGTAGCCCCATGCCCAATGCCTTCGCTGTGAGCCCGCAAGGCTCCTCCAATGTTTTTGGCCATAAGCGCTCCACTATGCAAACTCATCCCTCGCCCACCATCTCTCGTGGCATACCCTTGACCAAAAATCTTTATAAGATCTTCGGAAGCAATCCCGACGCCAGAATCCTGAACTTCCAGACAAACGGAATCAGGCGGACCCGGAATAATTGTTGCTCGGATAATGAGCTGTTTCACCGAAACCGATGCCATAGCCTGACACGCGTTCCGAATCACATCGACCATCATCTCAAACACTTGATGCTTATCCACAATAAGCTGTGGAATTTCTTGAAACTCTCGAAAAAGGTCAATCTTTAATTTTTCTATGTGCTCGTGATTCACAGCTATCGCTTCTTCTACTAATTCGATCACGGAGATAGGTTCAGTCAGTCCATTTGGCTTCGCAACGTTCTCTTGCGCGGCTACGCATTGTTGCGCATGTTGCGCATGTTCACGAAGTCGATCCAATTCTGCTAGCGCCCTTTTTTGTTCCTCCACTAATTGTCCCGATAGTTTTTCTAAATAAGCAGGGATTTGTTGTCCCTTGGGATGAGTGGAGAAAAAGCTTCCGAGATCTTCTCGATGTTTGTGAAAAAGTTGTGAAATCCGTCCAACATCTCCGACAATCGACTTTTGAATAAGATCTGAGACGACTCCAATAGATACATTGATACTGTTCAACACATTCCCAACATTATGCAGCACATCCGAAGCCACTTCGGCCATACCGAGCTGTCGAGACGCATCTAAGAGTTGCTCGTGCAATTGTAATTTTTCTTCTTCCATACGCTTACGTTCAGTAATATCCTGCGCCACACAGACTAATCCCTGAAATTGTCCCTGCTCATCCTGTATCATTGACCCAGAGACTGAAATCGGAATCACGTGGCCCGCTTGCGTGAGAAAACTCGACTCAATTCCACTGACTGACCCTTGAAGCAATAAGTTTTCGATAATGGAACCTTGAGCAAACTCTTCTCCAAAAATCGATCCCGGGGATTGCCCAATGAGTTCATCCTCTCGATACCCCAGCAGTTCAAGCAACGACGGGTTCACTGAGCCAATTGTCAAATTCGCATCAATCACCAAAAGAGAATCTGCCATCGAACGCAACACATTATCCACATAGACTTTTGACGTGGCCAATTCATCTCGGGCCATCGTCAATTCAGCCTGTTGTTCAACGACATCTGCATCATTCGGCATCAACGACTGAGGCTCACTATCATGCTGATCGTTCGGATCTGAAGTCGTTGACTCACCTAACACGCATTGACCAGATGAAACCGCAGTCAGACATGATGCCAATTGCAAGACATCTTCGGGCATTCCAGGCATTCGAAACACTGCCCATTGCTCAGATCGACTCAATACGAAATTCGCGAGGCATAGCTCAGCATCAGAAGGCAGACACACAATACATCGTATAGTGTCATCTAACTCCCAAATTTTTTCAATGTTCTCACGTACCACATCTAATCGATTGTCTGGAATAGAGAGAACGATCAGAGAAAAAGATGTGCCATTCCGTTTGTGTTCGATAATATGACGAAAGAGAGTCTGCCAATCTTCCACATGTACGAGCGTGAAAGAAAAGGGCCTCACACAAACAGACGTGGAGTGAGACAATTCCGTCGTCCTATCGTACGACCATTCGTTATTATCAGAAACATGAAGAGCGTGCTTCAGAAAATCATGGGTGCCGGGCTCACACATTGACAACACCCGACGAATAGCAGAATGAGTGGAAGAAGCCATTATACGCAATCTCTCTTCACCGTCTTGTTGAACCTCCTGACAACAGTCATCCCAAAACAGCACCCTTCGCGGTCCATGCATCTATCAACGACATGCGAGGAAATATTGTGACGTGCCAGTTACGCCTGCAACGTGACGGTAAATGTCGTTCCTTCTCCAACCGTTGATCTCACTGATATCGCACCACCACACTGATCGGTAATGCGTTGACACACTGCGAGACCTATCCCTGCCCCCTCATACTCGTCTTTTCGATGCAATCGTTTAAACATCCCAAAAATCTTTTCGATATGCTCCGATCGAATCCCTATTCCCTGATCATGAATTTCGATCTGGAAAAGATTTCCGGCCTTCCCTATCCCGACATGCCGACGATCTTGGATTGTCTTGCCAGTAATATGAATAGCAGGAGCTATTCCCTGCTTATGAAACTTCAACGCATTCCCGATGAGATTCTGAAACAACTGTCGGATATGCAAGGCATCACCATGGATCACAGGCAAATCTCCAACATAGATCTCTGCCTGTAATTCCTTGATCTGGGCTCCTAAATCAGAAAGTATTTCTTGCACAATCTGCTGTAAAGAAATCGAGGCGTCTTTCGATTTGGGAGCATCAATCCTGGAATAGATCAACAGGCCTTCAATCAATTGCTGCATTCGACTGGCCGCTTGTGTCACACGATCTAGATAGCCTTGTCCCTGTTCGTTCAGCAAACAGCCATGTTTGACTCGCAGTAAATCGACAAACACTTGAATGGAATGAAGCGGCTCCTGCAAATCATGGGCTGCCAGAGAAGCAAATTGTTCTAAATCTTGATTGGACCTGGCCAATTCTTCGGTCTTCTGGCGTAGGATCGACTCAATTTGGTTCCGCTCCCCTGATTCAGGCAAGCCTTGATCGCAACTAAAAGAGCATTCTATCTCTTGAGCCTCACACTCTCGAACTCGTTCAGTTAATTGCCTTGTCATGTTTTGTTGTCGAAGCAAGTCTTGCCTCAAATGACGATTGATTTCTTCCAGCTCCGCGAATTGAATCCTGGTAGGATCATCCAGTTCTGCGACCGGCAACTCAGCCTGTTTTTCCCAATATAGGCTCATGATTTAACGAAGAATACGGGAGAAAGAAAAGGATAGGTGGTATGCGAGAACCTGAGACTCTTCAACCATCATAAACATCACAGGATGTCCGATCTGCCCAACCATCAGACCGCCCTCTATTTCTGAACGGGGAAGGTTAACGTAAACGTGGCTCCTTGCCCCACGCCATCACTATGAACATGCATCGACCCACCCATATTCTGAATAGCAATCATTGAACTGTGTAACCCAATTCCATTGCCATCCTTTTTCGTCGTAAACCCTCGCGTAAACATTTTGGACAGGTGCTCAGGAGCAATTCCTATCCCACTATCTTGGATCGTCATGACCACAGACGGTCTCTCCTCGTCTTGATAGTGCACGGTGAGAGTAAGCTCGTGCTTAGACTGATCCCGCTGCCGCATGGCTTGCTTTGCATTGCGAAGAAGATTCACTAATACCTGAAGTAATTGATGCTGCTCAACCAGAACAGTCGGCACCTCCTGCTTATCACGATGAATCGTCATCCACTCCGCATCTCCCGGCTGAAAACTGAGCTCTATGGCATGGGAGAGCACATCACCTAACGAGATCTGCTCAACCTTTCCTACAGACTTGGCCATCGTCTGATGAGATGCAATAATTTGCTTCATGTGCTGAACATTTCTGACCAATCCCTGCATTTCCTTCAACACTGACCGTTGCTCTTCCAGCAGGTACATCCCAAGCTTTTCGAGGGAGAGGGGAATACGTTTCCCCTTTGGATCTTCTGTCAGATACGTCCCCAAATCCTCGTGGTGATCTTTCATGAGCTCTGCCATTCGATTCACGAGAGTCACCGACGATTGATCCACGACCGACTCCACAATATTCGCCGCGACCGTCACACTTGTGAGCACGTTGCCCACATTGTGCAAAACGGTTGAGGCCACATCCGCCATCTCGATCTTGTACGCTGCTTCGTCTAACCGGATCCGAAGCCGCTCCTGCTCGGCTAAAAACTGTTTACGTTCCTGCGCCTGTTGGAGAACCCACTTCAAGACCTGTGGAGCAAGAGTCTCGTCTACGCAATACCCAACGTTATCTTCTAAGATCTTGTCCTGATCACCATCAATATCAGCGCTGGTCACAATGCCAAGGGCCAAGGCTTTCGGCCCTTCCTGTTGCATCTGAGAAAGGTGTCCCCATTCTCCTCTCTCTTTTCGACAATCAAAGACCATCACATCGTACCGGCTCCCTGATTCGATCTGAGCAAGAGATTTCTGGACAGTCCTAACCCAATCCACGACCGGCTTGGGCTCTAAACAAGTAAGGACAGAACAACAGGGTGGTGAAATATCCACCTCATGAAAGCCAATCATCAAGACAGCAAGAGGAACCGTTTGCGGAGGGAGCTGACAATCAAAAGATAGCATGTGGAATCATTCATTTCTGACGTATGAAGGCATATGTGACCATTCTTGGTAGTGTACTTGCACGGAAGGAAGAGCGTTTTTCTCTTCAGCCACTATGCCCCCTCTACGTCACATGCACAATCTCATTGCAAGGGGAAGCAAGATTGTAGGGATCTTGCTCGCATTGATATTAGTTGGCTTTTATCGTTTCTTCTGCCCGCTCTTCAGCCCACCTCGCCAACAGCTCCAACTGAGATTTAGCCTGCCGCGCTTCAGCCCATCGCTTGGTCAATGAATTCGCCAACTGCCAGACTTCGATGTTATCAAAGGGCTTTCGAAGAATGAGTAATTTGTCATTCTTATCGAGTCGTTGAATCACATCTTCCCAGGCATGGTCCGAAAACGCCGTGCAAATCACCACTTGCAAGTCAGGATCTTCTTGCCACAAATGCTCGATCGTCTCCACACCATCCCATCCGGGCGGCATACGCATATCCACAAAGGCTACCGCATAAGGCCGTTCAGCCTTCATAGCCTCTTGGACCAAGCGGTGTCCCAATTGTCCTTGATCCGCACATTCCACTTCGAACTTTTCCACGATTTTTTGTTCTTCCACATCATCGAATAATTCAGCTCGAACTTCCCGTAACAACGAGGTATCCAGAGAGCGTTCCAAAATTTTTCGGAAATCTTCGTGAATCGCCACATTGTCATCAATAACCAAGATCCTGCGGTTCTCTTGTTCCGTATCCATTACCGTGTTTCCTCCATGTGAATAACTGGTACATCAAGTGTGAAAATGGCTCCCTGTTTCAGACCATCGCTCCAAACTCGCAAGGACCCACCAAGATCTTTCGCAGCTAACGCACTGATGTGAAGATTCGGCAGCCAATGAGACTGAGGCCCCGGTTGTTGAGGGGAAAAGACTCGAGTCAGATCGTCAGAAGAAATACCACAACCGGTGTTTGCTACTTGCAATCGAACGAATCCTTGTCGATCCGGACAGGGTAAGACATGCAGGACCAGACGATGGACCTGCTCTGTCACGTCCCGCATCGCATTAATCGCATTTCGGATCAGATTCACGACGATCGAACTCAGTCTGGATACTTCCAATATGCCTTCGTCCACAGAGTCATAATCCCGCACCACGACAATTCCCATTCGATCCAATTCCCCTTGATGACAAATAACTGCCTCATCCAGCACCGTCGAAAAGTGGACTGTATCTTTGAACCCTCCCGTTCGTTCTGGGGCTTGTCCGACCGTAAGTAAATATTCCAATTGCTCAAGATAATAATTCAGCGTCGTGAGTTCCGTGAGTGTACTCAAATGCGTATGCCGCAATTCCTGACTCAATTGCCCTAAAAATTGTGGGATCTTTTGCCCCTTGGGATCCTGAGTGAGATACCACCCAACATTGCTTTGGTGCGCCTCTAGCATATCGGCAACACGCCCCACATCATCCACATGAAACTCTCGCAATTGATGATTAATCAATCCTGCTGAGACATGCACACTATTCCTCATTTTATGAAAAACAGACTCGTCGCCTCTGGTTGAGACAGCACTCATTTCCGATTCTCCAGGAAAGGCTGTAATTGTTCCCATACAAAGTCGTAACGAAGGGTGGCTAATTTCTTACCGACTCCCTCTAATCACATGTGGACCACAAGGATTCACACTCACCAAGACCCTGAGGCTGATCATCAAAACCCAATGATTGACAAAAATCCTTTACCAGTATTACGGAATAAATCGGTCATTTCGCCAAGAACTTTAAAGAGACTTCACGAGTACCCAGTTCAAGATTCACTATTGTTACGTGAGTACGTTAGCTTGAGATCAGACGATTCGATCGTTTGAGGCGAACTACGAACAGTGGAAAGTAAAAAAGTAGCAGTGAAAAGCAAGGAGCACAGAGTGAGCAAGAAGAAGAAACTTGCCGGTTCGGCCTCCATTGGTTCTCACTTTTTACTTCTCCCTTCTTTGGTAGATCGATCTACTCTTGGACCGGTTCCTAGAATATTTCTAAAAATGTTGGAATCATGGTAACATTGGCACGTTCCTTTGATGACGATTCCTTTCCAAAATCAGCATCCATCGCATGACATCATTCGATATCAGATTCCGCACGATCACCCAATTCACAACACGCATGACGAGATTTCCCTTCATGCCACAAGAGAACTGAACCATTCACTCATTTCCGACGTGTCATGACTGAACCCCGTTCCAATTCTCAAACCGATTCGGCTTCAACCCGTGCCCTTCGCGGACTCCTCATTGCGCAATTTTTTGGCGCCTTTAATGATAATGCCTGGAAACTGATGATCGCCCTCCTAGCCATCAAACAGGTCGCCACCACAG
>QIMB01000397.1 GCA_003233615.1 Nitrospirota bacterium | reverse complement strand
CCTTGCCGTCCCGCGCTCACAAGTTGACGCAGGGCTTGCATACCTCCACGCGAACTTGAACCGCGAATCGCTCTAAAACCAAATTGCTTCACAATGTTGGCGATAATCTCGCCATCGTGATGTTGGCTAATCAAAATAGAGGCAGAGCTTCCTCGATAGGTCAAAGGCATAAGAAGTTGTCGCCCATGCCAAAACGCAATAATGATAGGTGTACCTTTTCGAATCAGCGCATCAACCGTTTCACCGCCAACAGTTGACACCTTCATTGTCTTCGCTAATAGACGAATACTCCAGGCTGCAATAACAGAAAGAACAGACAGCTTCAACCAGTTCACCATACGTCACTCATTATTCGCGACCTGCTCATGATCAGAAAGCGGTTGCAATTGCGTCAATTGAAATTGGGTTTGATAGAGCCGGGTATACAACCCACCCTTTTGTAATAATTCAGCATGAGTCCCAATTTCCTCAATACGCCCTCTCTGCATCACAACCAAACGATCAGCATGTTGCACCGTTGACAGTCGATGAGCAATCACCAATGTCGTGCGGGCCTTCATTAAGTTGGTGAGCGCCTGTTGCACAAGACTTTCTGATTCGGAATCTAGTGCAGACGTCGCCTCATCAAGAATCAGAATTGGTGGATCGCGTAAAATAGCCCGGGCAATGGCCAGCCGCTGTCGCTGTCCGCCGGATAATCGTAGACCATTTTCTCCAATGACGGTGTCAAGCCTCTCCGGCAATCGCTGGATAAATTCCCACGCATACGCCGCACGTGCGGCCTCAATAATTTGCTCCTCTGTGGCATCTGGTCGTCCATAGGCAATATTATGCCGGATCAAATCATCAAACAACACGGTTTCCTGAGACACAATCCCAATTTGGCGACGCAAAGACGATCGATCCACTAACCGAATATCCATACCATCAATAGTCACTTGACCCTCAGTCGGCCGATAAAATCGTGGAACCAGACTGACTAATGTTGTCTTGCCGCTCCCACTCGCGCCGACTAATGCCACCACCTCCCCTACCCGGACAGTCAGATTGATGTGATGTAAAGAAGGTTCCGTTGCCCCCTCATAGGTAAAGCTAATATTGGAAAATTCTAATTGCCGTGCAATGGGAGGAAGTATGTGTTTTCCTTCATCCTTTGACAATTCAGTATCAAGGTCCAAAACAGAGAATACTCTTTTTCCTCCTGCCAGGGCACGTTGAATCCCAGCGTTGGCACCTGACATTTTTCGTATAGGAGCGTACGCCATAAATAGAGCAGTGAGGAAGGAAGAAAATTCGCCAAAATTCATGTCTTCAGCAATCACTAATCCCCCACCATACCAAATAACAAACGCGATTCCACAGGCGCCAATTATTTCAAGCATGGGAGAAGAAATCGCAGATACTTGAGATGACTTGACCTTGACCCTCCGAAAAGCCTTATTCGTCAGAGAAAAACGCTCCCCTTCTTTTTCTTCCTGTCCATATGCCTTAACAATTTTTATTCCAGCAAAGGCTTCTTTGAGTACAGATGCCATGCTGCCAATCGATTCCTGCCCTCGAGTCGAAAGCCTTCGAATACGTTTTCCGATGCGAATCAACACGTAGGCCGACAGCGGTAACACAACTAATACCATCGATGCCAATTCCCAACTTCGATAAAACGCAACACCAATTAACACAACAAAGGTCATGCCTTGTTGGAACATATCTTTGAGAACATTGGGTATGGCATTAGCCATTTCATTCACATCGCTAATGACGCGGGCCATCAATCGCCCTGAGCTATTGGCATCATGAAAACGTATAGGTAAGCGTACAATATGAATGAACAATTGTTGCCGAATATCAGCAATCAGCCATTGGCCTACATACCCCATCAAATACGATTGTCCATAGGAACAACCGGCTTTGAGTATCGTGATGCCTAACAGAGTAAGGGGTAACGTCAGCCGAGACTCCGGATTGAAGTCGATGAAAATATCCTGTAACAAGGGAGCCACGAGCCATGCGGTGGCTCCTTGGCCAGCTGCCACTCCTGCAGAACAGAGAATGGCCACAAACAATCTGAATCGGTACGGCTTCAGGTAGGTGATAATACGCCGTAAGATACTCATACACGAATCTCAGACAAGATCATTTCTGCCGCACGTCGAGATGCCCCAGGACTCCCTAATGACTTGCGCAGATCCTGAAAACTCTCTTTCATCACACGTTGTCGAGAAGGATTTTCTAAAATTGACAGAGCTTCCTGAGCAATATTGTTGGCTGTTGCCTGTGCTTGCAAAATTTCTGGAACCAGTTCTTTTTTTGCCAGAATATTGACAAGTCCGATATAAGGAATTGTAATCAAACATTTCCCTATGTGATAGGTAAGGGGTGACGTCCGATAGACAATGACCATAGGTGTTCCAATCAAGGCTGTCTGGAGTGTCGCCGTACCGGAAGCAACAAGCACAAGATCTGAAGCCGCAATGACCTCATTGGGCTTTCCTTTGATCAGTTTGATCGAAGGTGAATGACGAAGATAGTGTTGTACAAGGGAATCTGGTAGGGAATGAGCCTGTGCTAAGACGATTTGTAATCCAGAATATTTCCGGTGAATGATAGCGCATGCATCTAATAATGTGGGCAAGAGATCGTGAATTTCTTTTGCACGACTACCTGGGAGCAGACCAATCACCATCTCATCAGGCTTCAAGTCTAAAACCTTTCGCTCTTGTCTGCGATCGAATGATTCTGGCAGTTCATCCAAAAGAGGATGGCCCACATAGTCACACGCAATGCCTTCCTTACGAAAATAGGTTTCTTCAAACGGTAAAATGGCCAACACGCGCGTGACGACTTGACGGATCAGATGCACACGCCGACGCCCCCACGCCCACACCTGAGGGGCGATGTAATACACAATGGTCTGAGAGGCTTTCGCTGCAACTTTCGCGAGGCGGAGATTCATTCCAGGACTATCAATAAGGACAATGACATCAAAACGTATTTGCTTCACCAAAACCGAAAGCTGACGCAGCGTCTTCCAACCTAGCCACAATTGACGAACACCCGGGACTCCCATGGCGTCAACACGTGCAATATCCGGAAGCAACCGAACCCCCGCTTGAGCCATATGCACACCGCCAACTCCAACGAGATCAATGGAAGGGTCCAATTCTCGAAGCGCGAGGGCCAGCTTCGCACCGTGAAGATCGCCAGACGCCTCTCCTGTCACAAGTAAAATATTGGCCATGTGAGAATAGAATACACCACAATGGGCGCCATCACACGATGAAAGATTTCACGCAGACGGAGACATGACCGATGAGTGAATTAACGACACGATATGACTTGCCATTCGTAAGGCTTCGACACCCTCTTCGCCAGATACACCATGATTCAGCGCAGTCCCTAGCACTGTCTGAATAAAACACTCTAATTCTCTGGTTAAGGCATCGCCTTCCGATCCGGAAATTTTTTGAGACTGCACCTCTTGTCTGATCGTGTCTGACGCCTGACAGGTATGAATCACAGCATCCTTTGCTCCTAAATCAACGGAAAGATAGCAGTCTCGTTGATAAATCCTGAGCTTCCGCAAACGTCCCGTTGAAATTCGACTGGCAGTCAAATTAACCAGACAGCCTGACTCAAACAAGATCCTGACATTGGCAATATCTGGATGTTCCGTAAACACCGGCATTCCTCGTGCTTCAATATGTTTCGTCGGCCCAAGGCCTAACGACAAAATTAAATCCAGATCATGGATCATTAAGTCCCGAACCACGTCCACATCGGTCCCACGAGGTTGAAATGGACTCAGTCGATGGCACTCAATAAAACCTGGTTGACGAATATAGGGACGCACCTTTTCAAGAATAGGATTAAACCGTTCAACATGACCGACATGAAGAATCCTTCCTTTGTCTTCGGCTAATCGAACTAACGTTTCCCCTTCCCGTGCATCAGCAGTGATAGGCTTTTCGACCAACACATGACAATTCTGCGTCAAGCAAGATTTCACAACAGAAAAATGAGCAGACGTCGGAACAGCCACGCTCACGGCATCGATACATGCACGCAACTCATCAGCGTTTGGAAAGAAGACAACATTGAATTCATCAGCAATGGCTTGTCCGCGAGCGGTATCGGTATCACTGATTCCCACGCACGTGACAGAAGGTAGCATTGAGTAGATACGGACATGATGTCGGCCTAAATGACCAACACCGATGACTCCAACTCGTAGAGACTCTTGCATAATTTATTGAGTATGGGAATAAAGGAAGGACTCGTTGCAACAAGCCAACGAGAACATTGGCAAATATACTCACTGAATGCACTTACGGTGAATCAGCTGCGTTGGCTTGCACTCCAGCGGTTTTTCCAATGATGGAAATCCCAGCGTTCTTCGCCAAAGCGAACACCTCTTCTCGATCTAAAATGACCGTCCGGCCTGCTTCTATTGCCAGCACAGTTGCTTGGGCAGCAATCATGATCTGAATAGTTTGAGGACCAATGGCCGGCAAATCAAACCGCAAATCCTGGTGAGGTTTCGTCCGTTTCACCACGATCCCTCCCTTACCTGCTAGCTTCCCACCGCGAGTGATCGCTTCGTCTGTCCCCTCCACGGCTTCAACGGCCACAATGACTCGATTCTTGACTATCACACATTGCCCAATATCCAATGCTCCCAATGTTTCAAGGGTTTCCCAACCAAACTGAATATCCGCTTCTTCCTTTTTGTTGGGTTTCTTGGTCGTCACATATCCTTCGTCTGCCAAAATCCCCTCAAGGCCGAACGTTGAATCACAAATCTTAATTCCCTCGCGCTCCAATTCACTCGCCACCGCACGAAGAATGGCATCATCTTTCCAATGCTTCAATCGACTAAAAATAGCTAACGTACGTAGATCAGGACGAAGCGTGGTGAACACATTGGTCTTTTTAATGCCGCCTAACATGACCGCCTGACGCACACCATCGTGTTTTAATGCGGCCAAGGCTTTACTAAATTGCCCGATTTTCAACCAATGAATGCGTTCAACGTGGGATTCAAGTTCAGGAAGAGTGGAGCCCACATGGGCAATAGCTGAAACGGTAAACCCTAATCGTCGAACATTGTCAGCAAAAATGATGGGAAAGCGCCCATCTCCAGCAATCAATCCTATGTGTTTGTCATCTGAGGGATTCACAGCGTACTTTCACGCGACCAAGGCACTCACTACTCTTCATCATCATCAAGTTCTCGAGACGAGACTTGACAGATTCCACGACTGGTACTTTCAAGAAAGGCCAGTAAACTCAAGACATCGGCACTGTCCCCATACTCATTTCTCGCCAATTTAATCGCTTCCTGGAGACGATGGCCTTGCCGAAACAATAGATCAAACGCAGCTTTGAGCGTCGCCATTCTCACGACCGAAAATCCATAACGCCGCATCGCAATCGTATTCAACCCAAACATCTGCGCTCGATAGCCTCCTGCCGCCCGAACAAAGGGAGGCACATCCCGGCCTAGGGCCGAGCAGCCACCAATCATGGCATATTCACCAATCCTCACATATTGATGCACTCCCACTAACCCTCCGATGACAACGGAATTTCCCACCGACACATGGCCGGCTAAATTCGCCGCATTGGCCATCACAATATGATTGCCTAGTTCACAATCATGTGCCACATGTGTATAGGCCATCAAAAAATTATGATGCCCAATCCGGGTGATGCTATTGCCAAATACCGTTCCACGGTTAATGGTCACATTTTCTCGAATAATATTATGATCCCCAATACAGACACTTGTCGGTTCATCTTTATATTGCAAGTGTTGTGGAGGAGTACCAATGGACACAAATGGAGAAATCCGACAACACCGCCCAATATCCGTCTTCCCTTCAATACACACATGAGCTGACAATTCTGTTTGATCGCCGATTGTCACATGTTCACCAATGACGCAATACGGACCAATACCGACAC
>QIMB01000036.1 GCA_003233615.1 Nitrospirota bacterium | reverse complement strand
TATGGCTATCTCGTTAGCAAACACCCGTTGAATAGTACTGAGATATTTGAAGGTGAGGGCATTAATATTCCCGCTGGCCCCTGCTGCTAATTCTTGCCTCTTTGCCTAACGCTTCACCCCTTATTTCCAAGAGAGGTTTGATATGGCCGACAACTATTCGTTCGATGTGGTCTCGCGAATCGACATGCAAGAAATGAAAAATGTCGTGGATCAAACCTTGAAAGAAATCGGGCAACGCTATGACTTTAAAGGAAGTAAGAGCGAGCTTACGCTCAAGGAGAAAGAGACGCAATTGGTCGTATTATCGGATGACGACTACAAACTCAACGCCGTCCAAATGCGTCAAACGAAACGTCTCGTTAAAAGGGTTGACGTATGGCAAAGTGGAAGAAGCTCTGGGTGGCACGGTGCGGCAAATCATCACGATCCAGAGCGGACTCCCTGAAGATAAAGCCAAGGCCATCACGAAATCCATCAAAGAAGCCAAATTCAAAGCGCAAGGGCAAATTCAAGGGGAGCAAGTACGAGTGCAAAGCAAAAGCAAAGATATCCTCCAAGCCGTCATGACCCATCTGAAAGCACAGGATTTCGGGCTGGATCTCCAGTTTGAAAATTATCGCTAGGAGCCGGTCCGAGATTAGTGATCGTCACGAGGGGGTGCTGGTTTGAGTCAGATGTTTCGATCATTTGAGGCGAATAGTTGGGCTATGCAACGAAAAGGATCGGAAGATCTGGCCAAATCCAGCGCACCCGCAGTAGATCCGTCTTATCTCGGACAGGCTCCTATGATTTCCTCAAGTAAATTTCTTCTGTCCAATGCATGGTCCAAAGCCTGTTGGCCTGCTTGTGCCCGAAGGATCTCTAACGATTCCACTTTGGAAGAAGGCACGTCTCCAATTGGCGCATCTAATTGTTCCAAAACCTCAGTTGCCAACCCGGAAATATAGGACATCACCGTAAAATCGGAAAGCCGCACCAGAACCACTTCCGCTAACGCGGTGTTTTCGATCGCGATCCCATGCATCTGTGTCATCATTCGTTCTTCACCTAATGCCACCGGTCCTGAATGTTCACGGCTCGATAACACCACCAGAACAAGGTGAGATACCTCGTGACGTTGACCTTGTGAAATCAATTCCTGTTGAATCTGTTCCCGGTTCGTTGCGGCAGGGAAGGTCATTGGCACGAAATCGGACAACGAACATTGTTCCGCCATAAAGACTTCCGTGCGATTCGTCAGGGTTGCAAGATGGGCAGAAGAAATCGCCGGCGCCGCGCTAGGGCCGGTTGAATCGGAATGAACCATCAACCCGATCTTTTTTAGTTGTAGGGGAGGCCACGCCATTGTCTCCAGCCCGGCTTGTTGGCGCTCAAAAGCCTGTGCCCCTACCAAATCCATTACCCGTGAATGTGGCCCAGTCCCACATCCCAACATGAACACAAGGAAAAAAGGAAAGATTCGGATCATGCCAAACATGATTCCCCCCCTCACGCCTTCCCGTCTTTCTTCATGAGCAGTTCCAAGTGCATCACTGCTTGTGCAATGGCATCCTGCCCAGAAACCCAACGAAGTGTTTCGAACGCATCCTCCTCAGTATTAGGATAAATAGGCGGTTGAGTCAGATCCCGCCGGACAACTGGATACACATTGGATTCCAGCGGTACCGCCAATCGTTCAAGTACCGCCCAGGCCTGCCCATCTGTACTCACCACCAGTTGCCCGGTTTGGGCATCGAGTAAGGCCAATTCCAATCTGGCATAATTTTCGGCCCGATAACCCACTAACCAACCACGGCCACCGCCACCTTGCAGCGATCCTCCCAGAGCAAAGCGATCCGGAACTTCCCATTCCGAACTGGATAAAATGGCCAGGAGAAGATAGGGCACACCCTGCTCTTTCGCCAATGACACGAATTGGTCGGGGGACCCGCTTGGTTGGAAGGCCTCAGGAAAAACGACGGTCGGGAGCTGAATCGGTAATTGTTTCTCCAGTACAGATTGCAGGTGTTCACCGAGAACCTGAAGCGTACCGGGTTGCAAAGCGGGGGCTGACTTCTGAAATCCATGGTCGTTGATCACCACAAGAACTGCTGAGATCTTCGTCGTTGGGAAAGGGACTGTGGCAGCAGTCGTGGTTTTCGGCACGGGAACAGGCGTGAGATAGGCAGAAAGCCGCTTGGGGGTGTTATCAAACGAACATCCACCTCCCGAAAAGAAAACCAATAACCCCATAAATACGCTGATGTGACGCCACATGGTGAAACCTCCTTAGATGAGGGTGCCATTCAAACCATGAGAAATTATCACCCCGCCCGTGCTCGGTGTCAAGAAGAAAAAAGCAATAAGACTCGCTGTCTCACCGGCCAGTCCGTACTCGGCAAAGCCACAGTCCTGTGGGCACTGGAAGCGTACACGGAGTACGTGAGCATGGCAAAAAGCCGCCCTGCCTGCGCAAAGCCACTACGGCAAAGACAGGGAACACCGCTGACGGACTTTTACAACAGCCCCACATTACCAAAGACTAAGACGGATCATACAGAATTTGTGGTTCTGGCCATACAACAACATCATGTTTATCGTGAATGTATCTTGCGACTTTTCAGTTGAGACACGTAGCTCGGTGAATGAGTCGCTCTTTTTGTACCGGACTCCCCTATCACCGAGATTATCTGTGTTACCAGGGTTCGGCCCAGCAGCCAAGCTTTGCTTGGCGCGTCCCGAAGGGCGCGACCTTTGTTGTGGAGGCTAACGTAGCCAAAGCTAGTGATGCCCCGTCCGGCCTCATTACATGAGATGGACGCAAGTCATAGGAACGCGAGCCAACTCGCGGAGTCTGTCCTGAGCCTTGCCGAAGGGCTCAAGCAAGGTTCGCCGGATCATTGAGAGCGTCCACCCAGATGGCCGAGCGGCAGGCGTCGGACCTTGGGAAACGAACATTTCCGGGATCCAGATGAAAGAGCGCGGAACCATACATTCCGTATGATCCACTTTAACCTAAATTGATCGATTATTGCAGAGCGTCAGGAATAACACGGTAGCCCTTGGCCTCTAAGCACCCCTCTAAAGAATAGACCTCTTTGATCTTCTCAGAGGTTCCTGTTGAGAGCAATGCGTCTTCGCAATCACTTTTATCGCGGGAAAATGTCGCGTAGCTGACGCCTGGCTTATACCACTTAACGGGAGTGGTTGAGCACCCGAGGGCTAATAGGGCTATGAGGCAGAAGCCCAATCCCAACCTCAATCTCTGGCTTGTCATTTTCAACTCCATTATCGGGTTAGGGAAGAGATTGTAATGCCTTTACCCTTAGTATTCAATTCATTTAACCTAGAAACGGCAGTTGGGCGCGAAAAAGCTGTGCAAGCTATTTATGTGCATAGGGAATTTGCAAAATTCGTGGTCACCCTCTGGGTGATGAGATTTTTTTCACATTTCCTAGGTGCGTAAAGAGATTGTGCAGACTTTCGTGATCCAACTGCGGTTTTTAGGTTTAAGGGGATGGGGAGGGCTAATATTTGAGGATTAGGTTGATCATACAGAATTTGATGTTCTGGCCTTACAGCAATATCATGTTTATCGGAAAAGTATCTTGAGATTTTCCAGTTGAGGCGCGTTGGTCGATGAATGAATCGACCCTTTTTTACCGAACTCCCTGATCACCGTGATTTTCTGTGTTGCAGGGGTTCGGCCAGGCAGTCGAGGTTGTTGCTTGGCGCGTCCCGGAGGGCGCACCTTTCGCATAGTGGGTCCCGTAGGGCACGACCTTTATGTGAAGGCAAAAAAATAGCCAACAACGGTCGCGCTCTTCGAGACGCACATACACATGACGCCCCGGTCTCATTACATGAGATGGACGCCAGTCACGGGAGGGCGAGCCAACTCGCGGAGTCTGTCCTGAGCTCTGAGCACGTCGAAGGGACGAAGGGCTCAAACAAGGCTTGCCCGCTCATGAGAGCATCCACCCAGAGGGCCGGTCGACATGCGCGGACCTTGCTTGGGAGACGAACAGTTTAGGAATCCAGATGAAAGAACGCGGCACCATATATTCCCTATGATCCACTAAGACTAAGACTTGCAACTCAGAAAACCTTCGGGTAGAGTAAGGCAGTGTGCCCGCCACTGATAAAAATCATACAATACAGTCTGCTTGGGTTTCTGGTTCTCCCGGTGGGTGCTTGCGACACGATCACCCTTCCTCGCCTGGGATTTGATACCAAAGACGAAACACCCCTTCCACTGACCATCACCTATGCGTTTGATCGAAATCTTCTCAACTACACACATACGGTCGATGCGTGCGGATTGCCCTATACCATTCCCGTAGGGCAAATCATTGCCAAAACATTTTTTGATGTCGGGCGAGATCGATTCGATGGGGTACGAGCGGAGCCACCCATTGGACAGGCACAAGGCGCGCCACCGAATGGCTACCGAATTGTGCTGAATCTGAATCACTTCGGATTTGACCCCGTGACCAAAGCAAGCGAGGAAGACCGCTACAGTGCTCTTGTGGACCTGCAAATGCAGGCCATCTATGAAGATGACCAAGGAATCGCCCTGGCGAAATCGCCCTTGATCTATCACCAAAAGACTAATCTCTGGACTCCGCAACTGTCCGGTCAATCCACTTCCTGTAGCACTGGCGCAATAGATGGGACCGTGGAGGATGCGGCTGAGGCCTTGGCTCAAGACATGATCGGGGTGATCCCTCAGTTAGCGCAACCCACTCAATTCCCCGTGGCTCAACAACCGCCCATTGGCCAACCGCTTCCAGCCCAATCGGCCTTTCCCAAACCAACATCTCCGATTCCTCATACTCCTCCCCGCTCTCCCCAAACTACCGCTGAACCATCCGTCCAATTCCGTACTAAATTAGTGGACGCAAACAGGAATTTAATATTGGAGGGAGGCGAAGTTGTTGTGTTACTCATTGAAACAACAAATGTCAGTAGCGCCAAGATTCCTTCCGCCTATGTAGAACTGCGGGGAAATCCCATCTTAGTGGAAGCCTTTAAACGAGTGGCACCCATACCAGTGCCAATTGGCGCTCTTCAACCTGGAGAAAAACGGACCACAGAAATTCGAGGACGCATGCCCCAAGTCAGTGGGAAATCCAACGGCGAACTCATCATCGGTATTATCCTCTCTCAAGGCTTTCCACCCGGTATCCATACGATTCTCCTTGAGATCCAACCACGACCCTCGCAAAAAAAATCAACTCGGTAGCACTACTTTTCATGAGGGTAGATTTCCCCCGCGTATCGATTTCTAACCTTCCACCACATAATCCTAAAAACGGCAGTTGGATCACGAAAGTCTGCACAACCCTTTGACGCACCTAGGAAATGTAAAAATTGACTCATCACCTAAAAGGTGACCACACAATTTGTACATTCCCTATGTACATCAATTGTTTGCACAGCTTTTTCGCGCCCAACTGCCGTCTTTAGGATAATATGTAAGGGCCTGTTGAATAACTAGAAGTTTTCTCTAAATCGAACACGTTGGAAAACACTATCTGATATCAACAGGACGAGGGAATGTTAAAAAGGCTCGCTGGCTCACCCGTCCAGCCCGTGCATGCTAAGAGACAAGCCATTTCTCGGGCAAGGCCACAGATTACCTATCGCGTCCCGCATGGCGCAACCTTTGTTTGTCGCCTCCGATGCGTATGGGCCAGGACGTGAGGACGGCAAAGCGTTGAGACCGTCACCGGCGGCTTTTTCACTTCCCACCACCAAAAAAGGAAAGCGCCAGGCTTCACCGGGATTCCAAAAACTAAGAGGAGTATTGAGCAAAAAAAATCCCCGCTGTGAGAACACAGCGGGGATTTTGAGTTTAACGTGGAGTGTTATACCCTTTTTTTAAACTACGTTCATCTAGATCCTACAAAACTACCTTTACAAACGCGTGATGTATCTATCTCCCCTAGCCCCTCTTTACCAAGGAGGGGTAGAGGGATAGATTCCCGCAAAACAGATTACGGGAATGACAAAACACGCTAGAAGTTGATCCAGACTTGGGTGTAGCCCCAGTCCTGATCGTTAGTAGCACTACCTACATCATTCTTCGTCAAATAATCTCCAGCAAAGAAATGGCCGTAGCCAATCTGCCAGCCAACTCTGTTCCCTTGGAAAAACAAGGTGTAGACAATATCGATCTCACCACCAAGCGATTTTTCGCTGTTGCCAGCCGGAGTTCTTTTAAACACTGCCTGGTTGGCTCCATACCAATTGTCATTCTCATTAGCCAAACGCATAATATGTCCACCAATTTCAAAATGACTGCTTTTGGTGGGTCGGAGTTGCAGATTTCCGCCATATGTCAACATATTCTGCCAGGACATCCTGTCCATATACCCAAAGTGAATATGGTTCGTTGGGAACAACTGACTAAAGGTACCTCCACATTTATTGCCGCCAGCCGCATTACAACTGCCATCACCCGTGGCATAGTTAATTTCCGCACCTATTCGGGGTTGCATGGGTACTGGCAACGTCACACCCGCATCTAAATGCAGGGCCAACGCATTAATACGTTCATTTCTGTTTCCTCCGTTTACGCTGGAGGGACCCAAGGATCCAAACTGCCAATAACCTTCCCCCGTTACATCAACGATCCCTTTTTTCGTGGCTATCCGGCCACCAACAGTATGCCGGCTTTGGTTTTGCGGTTGTCCACCGGGAGGGCTTCCACCAATGGCAATGTTCCCACTAGGCGTACCACCACTGGCCCCACCATCCTCAAAGATCCAGGCAGGTTCAATCGCAACTCCGGCAAATTTCATCGGCATCCGCACAAACCAGATATC
>QIMB01000117.1 GCA_003233615.1 Nitrospirota bacterium | reverse complement strand
GGATAGACCTGTTTGGAATGAGTATCAAAGAGATGGGTGCCCATGTCGGTATATCCGGCTAAATGGATTTGTCCGATTATCCGTGTGGGGATTCCTTCAAGAAAGACAAAAGGATCAAAGTGATGATTGCGAGCATTTACATATAAATTATTTAGATCTAACAAAATTTGACATCCAGACCGATCGGCAACGGCTTGCAAAAACTCCCATTCTGTATAGTCACCTTCAGGAATTTGTAAATAAGTCGAAACGTTCTCTAGCAGGATGGGTTTCTGTAAAAATGTTTGGACTTGATCCACATGGTCAACGATGAGATTCAATGCTTCGTCTGTAAACGGAATTGGGAGAAGATCATGTAAGTTCTGTTGCTGTAGTCCCGTCCAGCAAAGATGATCCGACACGAGGAACGGATCAATCTGTTGAACTAAGGCGCGAAGTTTGTGTAAATAATTTTGGCGAAGCCCTTCAGCAGAGGCAATAGAAAGGGAAACGCCATGTAAGGCGACAGGGTAGTCTTCCCGGATCAGTTGTAACATGTCGAGTGGGCGGCCTTGAGTGTCCATATAGTTTTCACTAATAGCCTCAAACCACGTAACTGTGGTTTGAGGCCGTGGCTCAAGATACGGATAGTGGGTGGGACGGAGCCCCACCCCTATGTTCGGTTGTTTCTTGCCCATGCCATCAGTATGAATTAGTTTGCGAGCTTTTGGCCACGTAGGCTCCACCTTTGGTGTCACAATCGGCTTTGCTCATGCTATTCCAACCGTGACCTTTGCAATCATTTTTGCCTTCGCATGAACTGGTAGCGGTCTTACACTCGCCTTTGCCTTTACAGTCATTCACGCCATGACATTGCCCCATTGCCATTTCCCCGCCTGACATGGCGTTATGAGAATGGGCACAACCTGAGGCAATGAGTAATCCTGAAAGGGCTGCGCCCAGAAGAAGTGATTTTTGTGTCATGTGTGCGGTCTCCTCTTGTAAAGAATTTGGAATTAATAAACGGGCTCTCTTTGCACGAATTTGGGGATGTTCCCAAGTTTCCGCGGCTTCTTATAGAATCAGTCTTCAATTGAAGCCGAGTGTTACATGTGCATGAAATTTTAAAGATAATGAGTTTCGAGAGAAACAAGTTTAGGAGTGTTTGTAAGGAGGAATACCATTTAACGTCCAATCATATTCTAGGAATTTGATCGTGTATGTTGTGTTGCGTAGGTCTTCCGCTAGCGTCTGGTCAGTGACAAACTGGGCTATGTAGTGGAGGAGAGAGCCGGAATGATTGGTAAAATCCTCCTCAAACCATTCAAATATTTGAGAAAGATAGGCGATTTTTCGCTGTTGGTCGAAACGGTTGCGAGACGGATCGTTGATGAATTGTTTGGCGCTGAGTGTGAGGTGCTGATCGATGTTTTCATGCGAATAGACCCATGATTGAAGTTTGGGACAGGACTGCGAGGCACAAACGATCGCAAAATGGATACGGGGTTCTTGAAATGCCGGGATTAAGATCTTGCGTTCTAAATCATACAGATTGAGAACTTCATCTCCCACAATATATTCTTGGGCAATAAAATATGTGTAACGTCCAGTGAAGGTTGATGGAGAGAAGCCATCGAGAATGCCTTGGATGGCAAAGGCATTATAAGCATTAATCCAAAAAGCTAAACGGTGATTAGGCGTGGGGAGTTGTTGCGGAGCGATATGCTTGAGGTCATGGAGAAAGGCATAAAAATTTTGGTCAGAAGCCAAGGTCTGATAATTAACAACACCATCTTTGACATGGTGTTCAAGTGTTTGGTGAAAAGCTTGATGCGTAAACGTAGTAGGTGCCAGAGGCTGTTGAGGAGTAAAAGTTTTGGGGACGGATGAACAGGCCATAAGACTGAACAATCCGATAGATAGCAAAAACCAGATTTTCATGTGAAAATGCCTTTCCGATACAAAGGGAGTGCCTGTTCCTAGATAACCGAAACAATGACCTCTTGGATACCCGAGACGCCATCGGGAAATGGCTCATGTTCCAAGGCTGTTTGCACGGTTCCCGTTCCATCGGTGGCTCGAGCTAAAATCCGATGATCGCCTGGCCTGGTGGGTCCCCACTGATATGTCCATAGTACTCAGGATTAGGGTGAAAGGGCCGGTGCCAGGTGAGCGAGTTCTCAGGTTTCTCCGCCATTTGTCGAGAGTTCGACGTGATGAATTCCTCGTGATCCGGCAAAAGAAAATCCTTTCATGGTGAATTGTTTTCCTGACCGCAGCGCATCACCGGTTTGCGGATCGGTGATCAGGAGATAGTTTTCACCAAGGCCTCATCCAAGTAATCTTTTGGGTAATTATTCAGCACGTTAAGCCCAAGTTTACCTGCATCAAGCTCTCTACTTACCTATCGTGCGCTCCATGAACATTGGCCCTCCAGATTGTCATGCTGAGACGAAGGCGAAGCATCTCGCTCAACCATGAGGGCGTCGGGCTAGGCACGGATTCTTCGTTGCACTCCGAATGACTAGACGGTGCTGAATATTTACTCTTTTTGTTGGTAATATCATTTTATGAATACAGTCTTATAATCATTCTGGCTATTACAGACTCTCGTTGAGATTAACAACAAAGAACGTTAACCCTCAACCAAGAGGATAGGGCGGGGAGGATGAACTATATGGAGAGGGATTAATCGATCGTCGCGGTGTGGCGATGGAAGCGAATGATGGTATTCGGGTCGGGGTGAAGATTGACTGTAGCTTTTTCTTTCCCTGCATATGAAGAAATATTCAAGACATGGCGGATTCCTTCAAGGCGAGCCCGGATTTTACTATTGGCTTTGATGATGACCCATGGCGCATAGGACGTATGTGTTTTGCTAAACATTTCTTCTTTATATTTGGTATAGAGATCCCAATATTCTTGTGCCTTGTCGTCAACCGGGCTGATTTTCCATTGTTTCAGCGGATTATTCTTGCGGGCACGAAACCGTCGATCTTGCTCTTCCTTTGAAATGGAAAACCAGAACTTGATGAGTTCAATATTATCTTCGTATAGCATGTGTTCAAATTCAGGCACCTGTTGCATGAACGTCTGATATTGTTTTTTTGTACAAAAGTGGTTCACGGGTTCGACAACAGCGCGGTTGTACCAACTCCGGTCAAAAAAAGCTATTTCACCTGGATTGGGCAGATGCGGTACATATCGTTGAAAATACCATTGTCCCTTCTCCGTCTCTGTTGGTTTGGGCAACGCCACGTTACGCAGAGAACGGGGATTGAGATGTTCCACAAAACGACGGATCGCCCCACCTTTTCCAGCAGCATCTCGTCCCTCAAAAATGATGATCATACGTCGCCCAGTGATCTGCACATCTCGTTGCAATTTGACTAATTCCACTTGCAGTTGCCGAAGTTCCTGTTCGTAGTGAAGCGCGCGGGCAGCGCGTTTCACATCCACGTGTTTAGATCGAAGAAGTTGAACGAGACCTTTTCGAGAGGTCACCTGCGCCAAGTCTTCTGGACGTATGCCTGTGGCAGCTTTTTTCCGTGTGGGCACGATTTTGAGTTTTCGTTTAGGTGGCATAGTCAAGTGAACGTCTTTCACCCACATGATTGGGAATGAAGCATTTCATGTATAGGGATGTCATATCTCTACTTTACCATGGAACCGTTGGTATTCCCATTTGGCTCGAGTGGCAAAAGCATGTGTGCTCCAACGATACGATGCTTCAGAGTCGAACGGTGTGGGAAAAGGTGTGAATAACCGTGACCCCGGCGATGATCAACCCCATGCCAATGATGGCTGGGGTATCAGGAATTTCTCGAAAGATGACGACTCCGACGAGAGCCACCAAGATGATACCGACTCCCGACCAAATTGCATAGGTAATCCCCAATGTCATGTCTCGTAACACTAAGCTTAACAGATAGAAGGCGATTCCATACCCCACGACTACCACTAAACTTGGGCCGAGTTTCGTGAATTCTTCGGCGCTTTTGAGTGCACTGGTTGCGATGACTTCAGCTAACACAGCCATAAACAAATAGAGATAGCTCATGGGTTATGTCCTTTAATTAGGCGTCGTAATAGGAACGGTGTGATTGCTTTGTAGAATATTCTTTGACAATTTACTTGCTCCGAGAGCAAAAATAGATGTACTAAATACACAGAGAGTGGGTAGTGTCGATGGTATCATATCTGTATTATCTTGAATCTACTCATTGAAATTCAAAGTGGCGGTTATTATTTTTTTTTGAAATCGGTAAGATTGCTGTAGATTCTTTTTCTTCTATACTTCGTCACTATTCAGCACCATATGGTCATTCTGAGTGCAACGAAGAATCTGTGCCCTGCTCAGCGCTCATATGGTTGAGCGAGATGCCTCCGCTGCTCAGCATGACAATTGTGAGGATACTGTTCATGGAGCGCAGGGTACGGTAAGGAAAATGCTTGGTGTGGGCACATGGGGCTTAACGTGTTGCATTGTTCCCTTTCCTGTACGAAATCTAGCCATAACTATCATTTTCATTTGTGGGAGAGCTGTCATGAAGCATAAAGCGATTATCCTTGTTGTGTGTATGATTGCTGGATTAGGTTTGCCAACCATTTCACTCGCCAAAGAGCAAGCCGTTCGTCTTCATGATGGTCTGGGAAAACATCATTTTCGTATTTCGACGTATATTCCGATGGCGCAACGTTATTTTGATCAAGGCATGATTTTGATGTACGGGTTCAATCATGCCGAAGCGGCGTTGTCTTTTCGCTATGCGCAGAAACTTGATCCGACGTGCGCGATGTGTTTTTGGGGAGAGGCCTTAGTGCTCGGTCCGAATATTAATGCACCGATGGCGGATTCGGCAGTTCCTCAAGCCTATGCTGCCATCCAACGAGCTCTGGAATTACGTCAGAAGGCGACAGGAAAGGAACGTGCACTCATTCAGACTGTAGCGAAGCGCTATGTCAAAGAAGGGCTTGCTGATCGATCTATTTTGGATGTGACATATGCGGAAGCCATGCGTCAAGTGGTCGTGCAGTTTCCCGATGATCCAGTGATTGGAGCATTGTTTGCTGAAGCCATGATGGATGTACATCCGTGGGATTATTGGACACGAGAGGGAGAACCTCAACCGTGGACGCCAGAAATTATTTCTACCTTGGAGCATGTGCTTGATCTCAATCCGAACCTCCCTTTAGGGCACCATCTGTATATCCATGCGCTGGAAGCCTCGCCTCATCCTGAAAAGGCGCTGTCGAGTGCGTCTCGACTGCCGGCCTTAGTGCCTGGGTCTGGCCATCTTGTACATATGCCGGCCCATATTTACATCCGGATAGGGATGTATCGTAATGCCGTTGCGGCGAACCAGAATGCAGTCAATGTGGATCAACACTATTTGAAACATGTACATGTTGAAAGTCTGTATACGGCCGCCTATGTGCCTCACAATCATCATTTTCTCTGGGCCGCGGCAAGTATGCTGGGACAACAGAAAGTGGCCATGCAATCTGCGCAAGATACGGCTGCTACGGTGATTTCTGAAGCGATGCGAGATACAGGTTTTGCGGGTACGTTTCAACATTTTTGGTTGATGCCCTTATTTACGAAAGCCCTTTTTGGACAGTGGGAGGAGGTTCTTCAAGAGCCTGTTCCGCCTGCTGACTTATTGTATCCTGCAGGCATTCGGCATTACGTACGAGGTTTGGCTTTTATTCGACAAGGGGAACGAGAGCAGGCCAATAGAGAACTTGATAGTTTAAAGAAGATTACGAAGGATCCGACGGTTGCTGATTTAACCATTTTTGATTTAAATGCGATTCCGCACATTTTGAAAATTGCTCAAGCTGTTCTTGCAGGAGAGATTGCAGCAGAGCAAGGGAACTTTGACGCCTCGGTAATCTATTTACAACAGGCGGTTGAATTAGAAGATAGGTTGAACTATACGGAACCAAAAGATTGGTATCTTCCTCCCCGCCAGGTCTTGGGAGCGATATTACTACAAGCTGGAAAAGCTACCGAAGCGGAACAG
>QIMB01000355.1 GCA_003233615.1 Nitrospirota bacterium | reverse complement strand
ACAATGCGATCCGCTAAGACTGATCCGATCCCAGGAAGCGTTTCTAAGTCCATTCGAGAGCTCGCATTAAGATCAAGCAACGTTGACGCGTGGCCTGTGGGGTTATGGTGAACGTCTTGAACACGATGAGACTTGGACGGCATCACAGGGGATGACGAATGAGCAAGATTTGTCATTGAAGGTTGAGGCCAACCAGCCCACAACACAACAGCTATACTGAAAGTCAAAACTCCACTTTTTAGAAGAAGAGATCTTCCCCAAGACTCTCCTCCTAAATATGTATGCAAAAACGTCATGATCAATATTCTAGAGTGTTTTCAGTATCCAACACGTCTTCACCCTCACCCCAAACCTCTCCCTGGAAGGGCGAGGGAGCTTTCATGTTCGTTTTCGGGCTTGATGTATGGCCAACCCTACCATGTCTTCAGCAGCTTCCATCAGTCCTTCTGATAAGGTCGGATGGGCATGAATCATCTCAGCAACATCCGTCACGGTTAAGCCCCCTTGCATGGCCAACGCGCCTTCGTGAATAAGATCAGCCGCATGTGCCCCGATAATATGAACACCAAGGATCTTCTTGGATGATTCATCCGCAATGATTTTAAACTGACCTGTCGTTTCTCCAACAGCTTGCGCTTTTCCAAGTCCTCCGTAGCGAAAACGCCCGACCGTGGTGTGCAGTCCTTGCTCACGTGCTTGTTGCTCCGTCAATCCAACTCGTCCAATCTCCGGAAGCGTAAAGATACCCGCAGGTATAACTTCGTAGTTGATTGATTGAGAAATGCCCATCGCATGAGACACGGCCACTTTCCCTTGCGCAGACGCAACATGAGCCAACATAGACTTCCCAGTGACATCGCCAATAGCATAGACCCCAGGGACCGAGGTTTCCATATGATCATCGATCAGAATTTCATCCCGGCTTCCAGTGTGAACGCCCACCGTCTCTAATCCTAACCCACCAGAATTCATACGACGTCCTATGGAAATAAGCATCTTCTCCGCAACAACCGTCTGTCCTGAGCTTATGGTCGCTTGGATACTGTCAGGAGCCGCTTGCCAGTCTTGAATCGTCGCATTCATACATAATTGCACTTTTCGTTTTTTGAATTCACGTGTCAGGATAGCCACGGTATCCTCATCTTCCGTGGGTAACACAGTCGGCATCATTTCGACGAGCGTCACATGGCTGCCAAGTCCACCGAATAGACAGGCAAACTCACAGCCTTCAACTCCTCCACCAACAATAAGAATACTCCGGGGAATGTCGACAAGCTCCAAAGCCTCTTTACTCGAAATGACCTGCTGTCCATCAATCGGAAATTGCGCGAGTTGTGGCCACGAAGACCCAGTCGCCAACACAATGGCGTCCGCATCCAAGAGCCTGGTTGCACCATCGACATCGGTAACCCGAACCTGCCGATCATTGACCAGCTCTCCTCGTCCAGTCACATGCTGAATCTTCCATTGTTTGAATAAAATGGTAATGCCTTTGACCAACGACTGCACCACAGCATTTTTCCGAGCCATCATCCGTTTCAGATCAAACCCGATCGAACCATCAAAGGTTAACCCCCAGGCTTGCGCATGCCGAACACGTTCGCCAAGATCCACGAGATTCAATAACGTTTTACTGGGAATACACCCCCAATTGAGGCAAACGCCTCCCACCGCTTGACCTTCGACAATCGTGACATGAGCGCCCAATTGCGCGGCACGAATAGCGGCAACATATCCACCAGGTCCCGCGCCAATAATGATGATTCGTTGTGGAGAAGCCATTACTCTTGAGAGGTCAAAAAGGCTTCATACTGTTCAGCCGTCATCAACGCATCAATTTCACTAGGATTGGACAGTTCCAACACAGCAATCCACCCGCGCCCATAGGGATCGTGATTGAGAAATTCAGGATGTTCCTCTAACTCCTGATTCACTTCAACGACTGTTCCTGTCAGTGGCGAATAAATTGTGGACGTGGCTTTCGTCGACTCAACCTCCCCAAGCTCAGCATCTGCGGCAAGAGTGGACCCGACTTCAGGGAGATCAACAAAGACGACATCACCCAACGCATCTTGCGCAAAGTTACTGATACCCAATGTCGCTTTCTTACCGTCCACTCGAATCCATTCGTGTTCTTTGTGATACCGTAAATCCTGCGGTTCCATTCCTACCCCCTTTTTCTCAAAATCATGATATGCCCTTTAGCGATTCCCTCTTATTTATATTGTCTATTCTTACCTCAGGGACCTTAGTCAATTGACCGCACAGTGAGGAAACAACATGCTCCTTCAAGATTCCATTCAGAAGACAATTGAGTGAATGATTACGAAAACGCTCGAAGATCATGAACGACGCCAATGCCTGCAGGAAAGTGTCGCAGAGGAGAAACCTCGGACGCCGCCGCCTGAGGACGAAGACGCTGCGCACCCTTTGCCGGCATACTCACCCATATTCGCCGTGGATCATCAACAACAGGAAGCAACCGCTCAAGCACGGCTTTCGTGGAAATGCGTCGCAACTTGTCAATTACGGTCTGCTCCGTAAATGTTGATCGTCGATCAATCTCAGGCCGCACAAAGAAAAACGAAAACGAGCGCCCTGCAGCATCCATCGAATCCTCAGCGTATTTCACCAACGCGCCGACAGGATCCGTGAACCCATGTGGATGCAATTCTAATCCAAACTGCACGGAAGAATACTGCGCACGAAGACGAACAACCATCGATTCAAGAATCGTCAAACGCTCACGAGCCTTCCAACCTGCCCAACGCCAAAATAGGGAATCCTGTGATTTCGCCCCTTTTGCCCGGAAAGGCCCCTTGGAACCTTTGACTGCACCTAATGGATCAAATCCCTGATGGAAAATTTGAGAAGGGTCAGAGACGACGCCAAATTGCTTCGCAAACCGCTTCACGCCTATTCGAGTCACCCCGTCAAACATACCTAGAGGATGATCATTCAAAAACACCAAGCCATCCACGCCTTCTTGACAGAGTTTTGCCAGAAACTTGGTCAGGAATTCTTGGTAGGCCGGATGATACAGATCAAACTGTTTCGTCGTTTGAAGTGTTCTCGTCTCAGCTTGGTATCTGCGATCGTGCCATGACTGACGTTGCGCTGGCGCCCAGTTGCCCAAACAGCGAAGATTCACCCCGATATACATCAACAATCCGGCACGATGACTTCGTTCGGCATAGAATCGTAACAACGCTTGAAGTTTACCAATTTCAGGAAGCTGCTGTGTATTCGCAGATGCCACATTCTGTAATGCGGTTCTCTGGCAACCTAAATCTACCAGCAAGGTCGTCACCCCATCGTGCTTCATTTTTTGTATACCCTGAGCAAACCCATCAGGCCCTGGCAATTGGCCTAACGTAAACCGTATGGCTTGGGTATCCTTCGGAGGCAACGTCTGCTGCTCAAGCAAACCTTGAATTTCTTTAAGTCGCAGAGCGGAATGAGATTGATAACGTTGGCCAATTGGCGCCGAAGCCAACAGGCGATACTCATTTTGAGCAGCGTCCCAATCCTGCATGCGATCATATGATTGTCCCAGCCACCAATGCCCGTCCTTTTCAAGATCACGTTGAGGATTCAACGCTAATAATCTCGTGAATTCTCGAATCGCCTCTTGAAAATCCCGTACCTCAAAATGGTGTTGCGCGTCCTGGAAAAGCCGTTCATGGATCCGGCGAATGTTCTTGGCCTGCTGTCCCCGTACATGCTCAGCACTTGGGCTGGATTCAACGATAGGCGGAAGACTATCTATCACCGGTGGTGCTTGCGCCGGTCGTGTATGTCCGCACGCCGCAAGCATCCCAACACACAGTAGACACACGACTGCAGCGTGAAAATAATTCTTAGGCCTGTGAGACACCATCACCATACGACCTCAATCGCTCTTAACGTAATTCAGACTCCGCAAAAAAGTAACGAATTTCGATTTGCGCATTCTCGACTGAATCAGACCCATGCACAGCATTCGCCTCAATCGAAGCGCCATGTACGGCACGAATCGTTCCCGCTTCGGCATTCTTTGGGTCCGTGGCGCCCATGAGATCTCGATTTTTCTTCACGGCATCTGCCCCTTCCAGCACCACAACCACAACTGGACCTGAACTCATATAGGTGGTCAAATCGTTAAAAAATGGGCGTTCCCGATGCACGGCATAAAAACCCTCCGCACACGTTTTCGATAAACACATCATACGCATCGCTTTGGGAGACAGGCCTGCTTCTTCATACCGATGCGTAATGTCACCAATCGCATGCTTAGCTACCGCATCAGGCTTAATAATCGCTAACGTTCGCTCCGCCATACAAATACATCCTTTCCAAGGAAAAATAAGGTAAGTGAGAAGCCATCATTTTACGGCTCATCCCACAAACATGCAATCAGAAATCCAGACTAAAACACGTGAAAAAACAATGTGTTAGTGCCAACAAACGACATGGGTTGTAGCAAAATCACAATAGGCACCAAAAGCTAGGGTAAGAAAATGATCTCAGCACTACATATGATGATTTCATGTACAGCAAAGCCTACGGTTCGAAATAGAGGATTTCACTTTCTTGACAAAATCAGGATCAGACGGAAATTATGGTTCTACCCATACAGTGTCTGCAAGGAGATTCCGTCAACCAACTTGTCATGCTGAGCAGCGCGAAGCATCTGGCTGAGCCCCTTCGACTGCGCTCAGGGCAAGCATGGTGTACGTGGACTGGGCGAGATCCTTCGACTCCGCCAGGCTCCGCTCTGGATGACACGATGAGGAACGAAGCCTCGTAGGGCCTGAGCAACGTCGAAGGGTTCGAACCATGGTTTCGGTATGATCCCAAAATCAGAGGGCATCACGATTTCACATTCCGCAAATATTGTAGCCATTCGCATGATGTACGAAGAAGCACAATTATAATTTTTCAAAAGCATTTGTATTTTTTTAAATTTCTCCCATCAAAGATACGTTAGACGCCTACGCAAAAAAATCACCTGCTAGATGACTTTCCAATAAGTTTCCCTCAAGACTTCTCATGATTTTCTTGTTCTATATACACAACTTAGCTCGGAAACCATTGGGGTCACATCCTCAGTCTTTATGACTACAAGAGCCGCCTACATTTCAACAAAACACTTGGCGCAATCATTGCTTTTCAACTTGATGCATACGCATTTTTTTTGAAACGTCTCACAGAGCATTGTGTCATAGCACAGAGTGGGCACACCCGAAAGGAGAGTTATTGTGATGAGTAAACAAAGCCTCACGCAACACACCAGTCCAACTGATTTGATGATGACGAAGTGTATTCGGTGCCATGGATGCCTCGTACGTGTTCACATGATGGACATACGACAATTAGGTGTGCTGTGGGAACAGGAACAACGGTGTATCAATTGCGGTTGGATATCTGGACCTATGATTCACCCACATGAACGGAAGAGTCGGCGTAAGGCCAAAATGCAAACAACACAGCCCTTGGAGCCACACTCACAGAAGCTTCATCACAACACATTAGAAACAATACCTTTTCTCATCACGTTAGAAATTGAAAGCTTGAAGTCTTGAAAAACTACCCGCTCACAACCATGATTTCTGTGTGATCCATTCATTCCCACACCGATTCATCACATACACGAGCAAATTTTCTGCTTCTTACGCCACATGCAGAGAAACCCTGGAGCTACTGAGGTCGCTTGCTATGGCCGAAGTTGATCATGGCAAGAGTGAATGCAGATCATACAGAAATTATGGTTCGAGCCCTAGAAGGCTCTGCCTCCACGTAGTCATTTTGAGAGCAACGACGAATCTGGCTGAGCCATGGTCTGGTTGGACTGGGCGAGATCCTTCGACTCCGCCGGGCGGAATCTATCCTGAGTATGCCGAAGGGCTCTGGATGACACGATGAGGAACGGAGCCTCTGAGGGCCTGAGCAACATCGCAGAGCTCGAACCATACATTCAGCATGATCCCTGAATGCTCAACAGCGACACAAATGGGTTGTTTGTTCTTACCCACAAGACTCGTCAC
>QIMB01000291.1 GCA_003233615.1 Nitrospirota bacterium | reverse complement strand
TGGGACTTGCCCAGAGTTCCGCAGACAAACAACTCATGAAAAACGTGCCTAACAAGAGAAGACATAGAACAAGACGCAATCGGAGCCGCACAAGATTTCCTCCACTTTTTGACAAGTCTCTTTACGTATCCTTTTCTTTCGGCAGCTTCACAAATTTCCTTGCGCAATACGTAGCAGGACATCACTAAGCTGGAACAATTTCTCATAACCAGCTGGATTGTAAAAAAATGAAGTAAGGAAGCTGAGCAGAAGGAATGAGCACAGCATTGTGAAGCAGCGTTTGGAAGAATCTATGGAGAATGTTGGATAATTCTACGATTGGAGACCAGAGGAATGTCCGAGTTTGTATTGTTTACAAAGGAGAACAAAGGAACGACGGCGATGCCCATAGCGATATCAAGCTTTCCATACTTCTCATACAAGGAGACCTCTTTTGGAATTTCCTGTAACACTCAGGATTCGATGCGGACGCGACTCAGGTTGGCTTTCTCTTGCAGATTGATCAAATAGCTGATATCGAAAAAGAATTGATACCACAGAAGAACTGACTGAGTTTGTTGAATGGTTGTTTGTAGAAATTGCCCTACACATGGGTTGATTGATGGTATGCCAAGCCTTTCAAGTATGAGACAAAATAGACACCTCAATCTGAACTAGCTATACGGCTTTATTCCAGCAAGAGGTCCGCTCGCCGATTAAACTGATGACAACGACGCTCATCATCAACGTCACATAAGACTAAGGTATTCCCATATGACACCATATCCAATCGAGTGCGAGGTATTCCTAAGTTCGCTAAATAGTCTTTAACAGCTTTGGCCCGCTTAATTCCTAATACCATGTTATAACTTTCACTTCCGCGAATATCCGTATGTCCCTCAATCGTGAGCCCATAACTTGAAAAATGTGTCATCCACTTAGCTGTAGCATCTAAACGCTCTTGCACCTCAGGTGTAATTTCCCAACTATTAAAAGGAAAATAGATGGTTGGAAAAGGCTCTGCTTGTGCAATGGCGTGCTCTGCTGTCCCTTCCGGGATAGTCAACCGTCCCACTCGTGCTGACGATTCTGGAACCTTTGGCTTGGCGAAAGAAGTCAGAATGTGCTGTGGGTGATCAGATGGTGTGACATCTGAAGTGCGATGACTCACAGATAGTGATTCACAGCCCCATGCTGAACATAGAAGTATAGCGATAAATAATCGTAGCAACATAAATGCATTTCCTCCGTATTTCCATGTTTGTCGGTGAAGAGCACCTAGGACTTAAGAAGGAAGAAAGAAAAAACATACTCGTTCGACAATATGATTACGTATGACATCTATTGTTAGATTTCCCTGAAGTCTTGCTCCAGAATGCACACATAATCCTGTCCGCATGACAAGCCCGAAGACTCGAATCACTTGGGGTTATGAGAATCTTCTGTTATGAGAATGGAGTTGTGTGAATCTTCTATTATGAGAACAGAAGGCAAGCTTTCATTAATAGAGGCAAACATTTCATATATATCAGCACCAATAACATGAACAGTCCCGGCTATCACTAGCCCAAGGAGACTGATTAATAGTGAATACTCCATTGCAGCTGTCCCTTGCTCATCTTCTGGAAATTCGTCCATACGTGACCACCTCCATTGTGACTGTCACAACCGATACCCCACCTGTGATATTTCCATTATGCAAAGGACAAACCAGCAATGAACGACAACGCTCTTACTGTCTCTTTTTCTCGCTTTCTGCAGATCACTGACATGGCCTAGCCCAAAGGAAGGATATGGAGGTTGAACACAAACTCGATACTGTTAAAAAGAATGACAGTACCCATGAAACATGCGAACAACGATCCATCATTGACAGGAAACAGTCATAAAGAATGTAAAAACTCAAAGAACACGATCAACTTTCTCGTCAAAAACCCTTTCACACTGACCTGGCAGAGATCTACAATTCCAACATTTTGGAAATGGGTATTCTTCCGTACAATCTTCATATTCTTTTCTTACCGCCTCCCGCTTTACGCCTCACCCCTCACGAGTTTCCTTCCTGTTGCGAATGTTGAAAAAAGCCGCAAGCGGCGTTCCCTGCCTTCGCTGATGCGGCTTCGCGCAGGCAGGTCGTCCTTTTGTCGTGCTCACGTACTGAGAAGACGCTCCGCGCGACAAAAAGGCTGTGACCTTGTGAGACGGACCCTTTGGCAAGGCTCAGGGCATGCTTTTTTTGATCATTCCCCTGACTGTTGACGGTCCATCTCACCTCAAGCACGTATGGGCTATGTGAGTGATAATATTCAACAGCCCTCTGTGTGATTCCCGCTCATGCTGGATTAGGTATTACGGAACAATACAATTATTGCAAAAAGGTCAGGTTGTTTGATTGACCAAGTAATCAGGGCATGCTATAAAACCCTTACCCTATGGGTATGGGTTTACGGAATGCAACAGCGCAGATGGAGAGAAGACCATGACACCTGAAATTCATTCCAATGCCATGAAACGTTTGGCCTATATTGAAGGACATTTGCAGGGTGTCCGCAAAATGCTGGAGGAGGATCGGTATTGTGTCGATATCCTGAAGCAAACGCATGCCATTCGCAAAGCCATAGAAAAACTAGAAACCTTACTTCTGGATGGACATCTCCGTACGTGCGTCGTAGATGGTATTCAACAAGGAAAGGCTGAACAAATTATTAATGAACTACGCGCTCTCTACACAGTGGGTCGATAGTCTTGTTTGAGAAAGGAGAATACAAATGAATACTCGACAACATTTCCCCATTCAGGGAATGACATGCGGCAATTGCGTGCGACATGTGGAGCAGGCGCTAAAAAAAATATCTGGCATCTCATTCCTTGAGGTCAATCTCGACAAACATGACGCACTGATAGAATACGATGCAAACATCGTGACATATGACACTATGGCTTCCGTACTCAAGGATGCCGGCTACACCATGGGAAAAGCCGTCGACTAACGACTCAAGGCCATGACGATTCATGCCTCACATGCCTCATTCCCTATTCGTGGAATGACCTGCGCGTCTTGCGTCAATCGCGTCCATCGAGCATTGGAATCAGTTGAGGGCATTTCCGGTGTTTCAGTGAATTTCGCAACCGAAACAGCTTCAGTGGATTTCGACCCAACGACCACCACACCAATAGTACTCACACATGCGGTGGAAGACGCAGGATATGAAATCCCAATTCAATCCCACACGATAAACATTGGAGGCATGACCTGTGCGTCCTGTGTCAGTCATCTAGAAAAGGCACTACGCGCCATACCTGAAGTCCTATCAGCGAGCGTGAATCTCGCCACACAATCAGCGACCATTTCAACGTGGGTCGGAGGGGCTTCACAGGCACAGCTCCAAGAAGCAATTACCGACGCAGGTTATACCATTACCCCTCAAACTGAGGGAGACAATGCAGCGAAGGATTCCGTTTCTCAATCCCAGGAAGAAACGACTCGCCAGTTAGTCCTACAAGCCATTCTAAGTGGCATCGCGGGCTTGCTTGTCATGTTGGGAACCATGAATCTCTTGCCAGGGTTCTCGTCTCTCACGATTGGAACACGTCACATCGTGTTATTCCTGATCACCAGCATCGTCTTATTTTGGGCAGGCCACCCTATCTATGCCGCTGCATGGAAGGCAGCCAAGCACCAATCTGTCAATATGAACACCCTCATTGCCATTGGGACGTTGTCCGCCTTTGGATACAGCACCGTTGCAACGTTTTTCCCCTCAGTTTTCGACACAAGTGGAATCCCATTAGCGGTCTACTACGACACGGCTATTATCATTATTGCCTTAATCCTATTTGGCCGGTACTTAGAAACTGGAGCAAAGAATCAAACATCATCAGCGATCCATACACTCATGAGCTTACGGCCAAAGACAGCAAGGATTCGGCGAGGAGAGGAAGAAGTAGATATCCCAATTGATATGGTTCAATCAGGAGATATTCTGATCATTCGACCAGGTGAACACATCCCGGTCGATGGCGTGATCACAGAAGGACACTCAACCGTCAATGAAGCGATGCTCACCGGAGAGAGCGTGCCGACCGAAAAAAACTCAGGCTCCCAGGTCTTTACGGGCACCATGAATATATCAGGAAGTTTCCTCTTCAAGGCTGCAGCAGTGGGGAAAGACACGGTTTTGGCACATATCGTCCAGCTTGTACAGGAAGCCCAAGGTTCCAAACCTCCGATTCAACGCTTCGCCGACTATATTGCCAGCATCTTTGTTCCGGCGGTCTTGGGAATTGCCACTTTGGTATTTTTTCTATGGTGGGCCCTGGGTCCTGAACCCGCGCTCACCTATGCGATCCTGACATTCGTCGCGGTCCTAATCATTGCCTGTCCATGTGCCTTAGGACTGGCAACCCCCACAGCCATTATGGTGGGAACAGGCCGAGGAGCAGAACAGGGGATCTTGATTCGTCATGCTGAAGCGCTGGAAACCGCACATCGAGTTGATACCATTGTCTTAGATAAAACCGGAACACTCACACAAGGCACTCCTGCCGTAACCGATATCATTGTTCCACAGTGGAATGAGAAGGAACTCCTTCGCCTCGCAGCCTCGTTAGAACGTCGATCAGAACATCCCCTTGCCCAAGCTATTGTTGAACATGCAAAACAACAAGGCTTGTCACTTGAAGAGCCTCAGAATTTTGTCAGTATCCCGGGACAAGGTGTAACAGGAACCATTGCCGATCAAGCAGTGATCATCGGCAACACGACGTTTATGACACAGACTCTAGGAATGGCCAGCGTAGAGAGTGTATCCAGCTTCATGAAGCCCCTAGCCCAAGCGGGAAAGACCCCAATCCTTATAGCCATCAACGGTCAAGTCGAAGGAATCATCGGTATTGCCGACACCATTCGACCTGAATCAAAAGAAGCCATCCAACATCTCATGCAAGCTGGGCTCAAAGTCGTCATGCTAACGGGAGATCACCACCAAGTCGCAGAAGCCATTGCCGCGGACTTAGGCATTACACAATTTCTCGCAGAGATACTCCCTGACCAGAAAGCAGCAGAAATTCAAAAATTACAAAAAAATGGGTCACGGCACGTCGCCATGGTAGGAGACGGCATCAATGACGCCCCGGCCCTCGCACAAGCAGATATAGGCATTGCAATCGGAACAGGAACCGATGTGGCCATGGACACCGCTCAGATCACCTTAATGAGCGGTGACCTTCGAGGGATACGTAAAGCTCTTCAACTAAGCCGGGCCACCATGCGCATCATTCACCAAAATCTGTTTTGGGCTTTTGCCTATAATATTGCTCTGATTCCGCTCGCTGCCGGAATCCTGTACCCCGTTTTTTCAAGAATGGGCGGAGTGCCAAGTGAACTTCACTGGCTCTTTGGTGACTATGGATTTCTCCAACCTGTCATGGCCGCAGCTGCAATGGCCCTCAGCTCTGTCAGCGTCGTCACAAATTCCTTACGTCTCAGAAACATCTCATTAGATTAGGACCTGTCCATCACTAACGTTGTCGCATTAAACATGGTGGCACAACTCAACTCGTGCGTACAATTTTGTGTGTGAAAATCAATAGAGCTTGTAGTGCTTGGTCACTAGCGATATGATTTGGTACAAGTCCATACTCACTTCTTAGGTCGCATGAACATAGGAGACAAACTATGAAAAAGCTCGACATCAAGAAGGAAACTGATTTACTGATTGCCGATCTTCCAGAAGAGACCAACTGGGATGAATGAATGTACAAAATTTATGTTCGACAAAAGATCGAAAAGGGGCTAAAGGATAGTGAGGAAGGTAGAGTGTACTCCACTGATGAAGTTAGAGAGAAACTGAATGTGACGCTATGAAGGTATACTGGACAGACGAATCTTACATTGTCTTGAGACATATCCGTGATCATATTTCCAAAGACTCTGATTTTTTGCCCGACGAACGATTGAGCAAATCTTGGATCGAGAAGCTCTGATAGGCGCATTTCCTCAATCTGGCCGGAAAGTTCCGGAATATAACGACGATGATATTCGAGAAGTGTTTGAGGGCGCTTACAGAATAATTGACAAAATCAAAAGTGACGTAGTAGATGTACTAACGGTTATTCACGGAACAATGAAACTTGTTTCCTAGGAGTGGCATGTACTCCGACGAGAACCATTCCACTGTTTTTGTAAGAATGGGGGGGAGTGCCAAATGAACTACACTGGCTCTTCGGTGAAAATGGATTTCTCCAACCGGTCATGGCCGCGGCTGCAATGGCCCTCAGTTCCGTCAGCGTCGTCACAAATTCCTTACGTCTCAGAAATATCTCATTAGATTAGGGCCAGCCCATCAATAACGTTGGTGATATCACGTCAAGGTTTTTAGCTGGATTTTGACGGATCGAGTGAGGAAACGCCAAGGCATACCGAACGGTCGCGTTGCCAATCTAAAGCAAGACTGACACGTATCCCGTATCGATGACATGAGACCCAACATACTCGATTTTAATTCGTTGGGCCAAAGCATATCAGTGTCGACCAGACCGTATATCATGAAGCAAGTAAATTGACCGGCTAATCAGTTCTCGTCGGATTTCTTTTTTCTTAAGCGAGAACTGAAATTCCCACCTTCAGACACATCGCATACATCTTTTTTCCTATTCTCCGACGCGGACGAGCATGCCATTGTCTTTGCACACATTGAAGGTGTGATAAAACCAGGCCACCACGACAAGAAAGAAGAACATGTTCAAGCCGGTTGCCCAAAGGATATGCGTCACTGGGATAACCCCATCTACGAGCACTCCGCGCATACCTTCAAAAATATGGGCAGGAGGAACTATCCAGGCAATGGATTGGAGGATGGGCGGGAGAACGTCAAGAGGGTAAAACACACAGGAGATGGGTTGGAATAAAAACACCATGCCCCAGGCTAAGACTTCGGCTTGTTGGCCGAATCGCATGATGATGGACGTGGTGAGGACGCCAATGATCCATCCTGATATCACCAAGTTCAGAATGAACGGGAGAAGCGATAAGCCCATTTTCAACATATCATAGGAATAAAACACCCAGGCAAAGACCATCATGAG
>QIMB01000199.1 GCA_003233615.1 Nitrospirota bacterium | reverse complement strand
GGGGCTTTGCGGGAATTTCTTTTTCATCATTCATCATTCCATCTTCATCATTCCGAACCGGAAGGTTCTCAACCTCCAGACTGTAGTCGTCGTGGTTCCACTCGCATTTCTTCAAGACCGCCTTGGGTATCTTCTTGATGGTCAGATTCGGGAACCGGTCAGGGTCACAGCGGAAAGCAGAGCAGCAGATAAGCAGGCTGCGCTCCGGCCCAACCTCATCGCTGAGGCGGGTCAACATCTCCCTGCTCATGAACTGGGTTGTAACGTAGAGGAAATCCGTCTCCGTGCTCTTGCCGTGAATCCAGTAGAAATCCTCGCTGGGCGCGTACTCGAACCCCTCCAGTTTGCATAGAGCCTCGGCCAGCATGGCCGCGTTGAACTCGGAGTTAATCACCGGGTTGCCCCATTCGTCTTCGACGATCAGGGATGGCCCGAGCCGGTAATAACGGAAGCCACCCCCGCCTTTCCAGTTCACGGCCTTGGTGATGCCGCCGGAGTCCTCGCCGTCGATGACCTTCTTCAGGCGGGGAATGATGTGTGTGTGTGGCATGTTTCCTCAAGCTCGACCATAATCCAGCGACGACCCATCTTGTGGGCCACAGCCCCTGCTGTACCGGAGCCAGCGAAGGAGTCGAGGATGAGATCACCGGGGTGGCTGGACAAATGAATAATCCTTTGCATCAATCGTTCTGGTTTAGGCGTCGCAAAAGGGTTCTCGGAATTAAAAGCCTTCGTTTCATTTCTTGCCTCATGGTTATGTCCGACCTCACTGTACAACCATACTGTCAGAGGAACGGTACCAATATTGGTTAGATCGCATAGAAACGTCTTGCGAGATGGCGTTGCTGTGCCATATTTACCAAACCATATTTCGTCATTGTCATCCATGCGGCGAAGTGAAGCGGCAGAAAATCTCGGGTACGTACCTGGAGGCGGGGACCAACTCACACCATTCCTAAACTTATATGAAAACGTGTCGGCAGACTGCGACCCACTCTTGGCATGTAAAGGGGTTGCTTTCCATCGCCCCTTTGGATGGTTGTCTGGGTTGTTGTATCTGGCGTCCATTGATGACGGACGAGGCAATTTATTAGGCAACCAGAGATTCATGTTCTTGGCATAAATCAGGATGTGATCATGATTGTCAGATAAATACCTCGCATCGTTGGCTACGGTGTACTTCTTCTGCCAAATAGCATTCGCAACAAAGTTGGCGCGACCGAAAATCTCGTCACACAAAACCTTCAAGTAGTGGCACTCGTTATCATCAATGGTAATCCACAGTGAGCCATCGTCTGCCAGCAGATGACGAAGAAGCTCCAATCTGTCGCGCATTAACGAGAGCCAAATGGAATGCTCCACTCCATCGTCATAATGCCTGAATGCTGAACCCGTATTATATGGTGGATCGATGAAAATGCACTTAACTTTGCCAGCAAACTCCTGCTCCAGTGCCTTGAGCGCCAGCAGGTTGTCACCAAATATCAGCCGATTATCGAAGATATCGCTTTCGCCATGACGTTGAGCCGCATGGTATGACTTCGTCGGGTTCTCGATCAAGATTCTCGGCTCCAGCTTCGGCCGGTTCTCCTTCCCAATCCACATCAGTTCGAGTTTAATCTTCTTTGTCATTCATTTAGCCCCAGTGCAAAGTATTATTTCGTTTTCATAAGTCTGCTGTGGGTTGCCACTCAATGCAACCAACGCTACATTTTCCATCATACAAAAACGCAACACTATACTTTGCCCTTGTAACAGCGACATAGAACTTCTCCAACGACTTCTCAACATCTTTCACATCACCTTTTTGAAGGAACTTCTTTATCGGTCCGTGTGGAATAATCAGAATCCTTTCAAACTCCAAGCCCTTAGCATTTCCGAAATTCAGTGCAGGATAGCCGTAGGTATTGGCATTCCTGTCATATCGAAGAAGAACTGGCGAGAACCGCCTAACGTACTCATGCACATTGTTTTCAGACACCATAAACATTCCATCATGATCAGTGGTAGTGCTGTTGTTGGACTGCATATTCTCCATATTGTGGAAGAGCTTGTTGGCAAATTCGCAGATCTTATGATTGCATCTGAAGTTTATTGCTTGCGTTTCAATTTGGCACAGATTACTTGTCTTCCATTCTCCAACTAAATCCAGAATCCCAATGCCGCGGAATTGCTTATTCTTGGCTGAGTGGTTCGTAGCATAGATGTATTGCCTAGGATCACCTACTATCACCATACGAATTCCGGATTTCAGAAAGAGCTCCAGTAGATTCAGATCGTAACCAGCCAAATCTTGAAATTCATCAATGAAGATATTGTCATAGATATCAGCCAATCTCTTCGTCACAAGGCCATTTGAATTTATTTCACAATCGATGACAAAGCGAGAAATCTTATCCGAGTATATCTCGTCACCATTCCTAAAGTAGTAGCGATTGATATCAGCATGCCTCGCAAAGGGGGCCGAGTGCCCATTAGGGAAATTAATTGCTCTCACTCTGCGCTCTGAATACACCGACCGTTGATATGGTCGTGTGCACTCGCGGAGCAAAAAAGCAAACCATGTCATCACATCGACTTCTTTGGGAATTCCACCGTGTTTCTCGCAAAACTTCTTCTTGATCTCGCCAATGTTGTTATTGGTATATGTGAGTATTGCAATCTTTTTATCTGGCCGCGACAGCGCCTCTTTAACCAAGAACGTTGTCTTTCCAGAACCAGCAGACGCTATGACTAATTTGTTATTTTCTAATTGCATCATAGATGTAATCTGGAAATTCCAGATCCTGGTCGAACTCGAACACTTTGAGAGCACTCTCTGTTTTGTTCTTACCCATGTGGATGAGAAGATCCTCATCGCTTGCAAAATCCGTACCTAGAACTGCATTCAGTGTCTCTAGAGAGTTTGCCTTCAACAACTGAGGCTCTAATGTTTTATATTTCTCATCGTCAGAGAAGCATATGTTTATATTTCCTACCTTTTCGCCCAGGTAGTCCTTATACTTTTTTCTGAGTGCATCGACATTCCCATCATTATCCGTAACGACTCGGATATCCAGTTTCAACAGTTTTCCGATTTCAAGGAATCTCTTGAAAGAAAGACCCTGGACCGAGATCACATCAATACAATCTTCTAATGGAAGTTTCCCGTATTGAACCTTATATGCCTTCTGCACAATCAACTCATCGGAAGGACCTTCTACGAGAATGGTTCTTTTCGACAAAATGAGTCGCAAGGTGTCGTGCCCAGGAAGCTTCATGAAGTACTCTTTGGTGTCTGGCGATAAATCTGTCATAATCATCGTGTCGCCGCTTGGGGATAGTAGTTTTAGATTGTCTATACCAAGCTTATTCAAAACAAAATTGCTATGAGTTGTGAGGACGATTTGCCTGTTAGCGCCTCTTTGCGCGATCTCTTCTATCAATTTGTACATGTTTGAGTGTGACAAATGATTCTCGGGTTCCTCAATAAGCAGCACGTTTGAATCACCAGCGGCTTCGATAGCAAGCTTTATTTGGACACGGCATTGCTCCCCTTTCCCAACGGAATCGAAGGGTATATCATCCAAGTGAGCCGTTATACCGCTATCCCATGTCGAACGCGCGGACATGTCCATTGCTACGGTAAGAGTTTTGGCAGTAACATCGCCTTTCTTTTCTGCCAGATGGGCATTAATCTTCTTAATACCCTCCTCGCCCATGAATGAATGTTTTAGTTTCCTATAAGCGGTAGACAGCCAAAATCGCTGGTCGTCTTCTAAAACATCGCTGATAATTCTTGAGATGTATTTGTTCGGGCCCAAGTGCCCTCTGGATAGACTCGTATCTATTATTGTCGCACGAAATGGAAGGTTTCTGGTCGCCACGGAATTGTCTGCGAACGAACGCCATACAGTCGTGTAGTATTCTGTCGGGAGGATATCTGGGTTTTCAGACGCTTTGGAGTATTTACTGAAGTCTTCAGTGAAGTCTTCGTTCAACTCTACCTTCAAGTACAACCCCGGACAGTTTTCTCCTTCAGAGTTGTTGGTTCCCTTGAGCCTCGTCAAGTCACTGCTTTCGCCATCATCGAGGTATGCCTCTATCAGGATATATGGAGGGGATGCGTGTTCTCCGTTTTTGATGGCAGTAAAGTAGCTCTTAACCATGCCACTATTGAAAATATACGGATTCAGATCATACTGAATATTGCGGCCATCAAGTTGGGAGGACAGAACAAGGTTGATCGCTTCCAGCAGGGTAGTCTTTCCTGTCTCATTGTCACCCACGATGATGTTGAGATGTTTGTTCAACGGCAATTCAAACCAACGGAAGGTTTTAAATCCTTCGATTTTGATTTTCTTTATGTGCATAAATACGTCCTTTCTCTGGCTGAATTAGTATGAACTCAACATCGTTTAGAGTTTCCGCATTTCCCCATATCGTAATCTTCACGCAAATTTGGATATTGAAAAAATTCCCTGCTAAAATGGACTCCTATTCCACTCTTCCGGCATCCCCATGTGTGCCTTGCTGACGTTGGTATGTTTTTGTTCCGTACAAAACCAGATTGAGTTGTAACGGCTTCATATCATTCAACACTCCTATGGGTGTATAGCGGTTTCTGGCATTTCATCCCACGTCCGCCCGGCCAATTTCCGGCCATTAGCTTTCTTCGCACGACGCTTACTGTCTGCCCCCCAGCCTCCCCATTGTTTAAAGAAAAAGGCCACATTTTGCTCGATGCATTGTTCCTTTATTGCCTCAACCCATTCCGTTTTCATGGGCCGTGCCTTTGGCCCCGATTCACCACCGACGATTGCCCAGTGGATGTCTGTCAAATCCAGCCAGCCAAGGTCTTCGAGTAGCGGCTCAATAGACAGGAAGCGCACTTTGGCATTTACTTTACGCAATTCATCAATACGTGGAAGCCCGTATTTTCTGTTTTCGACGGAAACACCCAACCAGGCATTGGCGGGCACGGTCCGATTTTGGTTTGCAAAATACTGGCTCATTCGTTTCGCGCGCTTGGTGAGAATTTGGTAGGTGTGCTGTGGTGTTCTACGGATAACATCAAACACCTGGTCAAGAAAAGCGTATGGGATATCCCCATGAAACAGGTCACTCATTGAATTAACAAAATAGATCGTTGGCTTGCGTCGCTTGAGTGGCTCACCCAGACGTTCCGGCAACAAGGACAGCTTGAAGCCGTTCTCGTACCCCTTGGAACCCATGGCTTGGAGCCGCTTGGCCATAGTTTCTGCATAACAGTGCTTGCAGCCGGACGATACTTTTGTGCAGCCGGTCGTAGGATTCCAGGTTTGCTCGGTCCACTCGATCTTTGTCGTGGTGGTCATATACACCTCCGTAAATGTTCGCCTTTGTCGAAATGTACAAATTGTGTTCTGCGGTTCCTTTTCATGTCTATATTTTCGACTTTCTCTTCTTCCAGTAATTCTTTGAAGGCGACTTGAAGATCGCTCTCCAGCCAGCCGCTCTCTTCCAGCCAATCAGCTAAATCCGTCTTATTGTACACGGACTCTTTTTCGTTCAAATGATCCATCCAGAACCTTTTTACATCTTCTATATTAGCCGAAAATTGATCACGTAAATCCGAGTCTTTAGGTGGAAATAGGCTAGGCTGGCCACTGCGATCTTCTTCTCGCTGCATACGAACACGCCGCTGTAAAATTTCTGTTTTCTCTGACAGTTTTGCGAATTCAACTATTCCCTTCGGGTGGCGTGTCAGGTAAACCATATGGTATTTTGTTCGGTTCTTGGATTTATCAAGGATTGTGGCGTAATAAGAGCGTGGTTTATTGGGCCCATCTCCACCCATGGCGGTCTTAAGTTGCTCACGGTAACGTCGTACAACCTTCTCTTCACGCTTACTCTGTTCCAAACACCATAATTCTTTAATCCACTCATTCTCTACGTCGCCGAGCAATTGGCTTACTTGGTCATGGAGCTCTTCAATCCTGACGGCCCGGATCAGAAAATCATACATAAAGGTAATCAAAAACTCCGAATTTATCCTACTCAACAAGCCAGCAAGTTTTGGAATACCGATATCCAGCCAGCCCTTAGGATCAACGAAGAAAAAGGCGAA
>QIMB01000414.1 GCA_003233615.1 Nitrospirota bacterium | reverse complement strand
GAAATGACGCCACTGCATGTTGCTGCCCTTGAGAGAAGCAATAATTTCCTTACCGCCGCCGTTCAAAATGAAACATGCGACCCATGGATCAGAGATTCAAATCTACGCACAGCAATGGATCATGCGCAGGCATTCAACAATACCGAAGGCATGAAAATCCTCTACGATCCGATGTATGCTTATCTTGCAGAACCAGATGGTGAAGTCGTGGAGTTTCCAGGTGGTGAGCCGCCGGAGATGGCGTGAATGATCAAATCATTCTGCAAAATGTATGACAGGCGTTGCAGCCTTTGTCCTACCGTATGACATCTCGAACAATTTTGTAGTACAGGACAGCTTTCATTTTCGCGGAACGCAAGGTATGTGTTGTGTAGTACAACACCCTTGCCAAAGGGGCGCTACGCCCCCTGTTGGATACCCCAGTAGTGCCAGCTTCAGACCCAACCATTTCATTCAGGGCTGTTCCGCTGGCAGTAAATCGTATCGCCGATTAATCACTCGTCGGAAGGGCGTTCCTGCCCCTCCAACACCTCCCAGACAATTCCATTGAGGCCAACCCTGCGCGGATTGGATGCGCGTCTGCGTTTCACCGCTGAACCAGACCAAAGGGTGCATCGCCCCCCCTTGGAACCCGCGAGCAGGACTTGGAGAATGACCTCTCCACCTGCACCGAACCATGTCCAAACACTTGCCCGTTTGATCGCCATTCAAGGGAGCGTTTTTGCTACCCCCATGATTATCTTACACGTTTGGTATTTTACCTTCACTTGACGTTCAATACGGGGCATGATGGGTGTGAACGATTCGAGAACACAGATTACACACCCGGAGTTGATAATGGGAGCTACGCGAACCAAGAAAATAAATAAAGAGCGACCATCAAAGGCTAATGTGAAGCGTTTACATCGAGATGCCGGAACAAAAATCACATGCGAAGACAATTTGAAATTCATGCGGCGACTCGATGACGAGTCTATGGAGCTTATTGTTACTTCCCCACCATATAACATTGGGAAAGAGTACGAAAAAAAGAAATCAAAAGACATCTATATTGAAGAGCAAGCTGCATGTATCGCCGAAGCTGTGCGTGTATTAAGTCCTACGGGATCCGTTTGTTGGCAAGTTGGAAATCATGTGGATAATGGTGAAGTGTTTCCGCTAGATATTATTCTGTACCCAATTTTCAAAAATCACGGACTTCAATTGCGAAATAGAATAGTTTGGACGTTTGGTCATGGCCTGCACTGCCAAAAGCGTTTCTCCGGTCGACACGAAACTATATTATGGTTCACGAAGACCGAAGACTATACTTTCAATCTTGATCCAGTTCGTGTTCCATCGAAATACCCAAATAAAAAACACTTCAAGGGCCCTAACAAAGGTAAAATATCCAGTAATCCTCTCGGTAAGAATCCAATGGATGTCTGGGATATCCCCAACGTTAAATCCAACCACGTCGAGAAGACTGATCATCCATGTCAATTTCCAATCGGACTAGTGGAGCGGCTCGTTTTATCCCTAACAAACGAAGGTGATAGCGTACTAGACCCTTATTTGGGCGTCGGTTCATCAGCAATTGCGGCATTGAAGCATGATAGAAGCGCTTATGGCTGTGATCTGGATCAAGGCTATATCGACATTGCTTGGGAGCGTATTCACGCGTTTAGGGCCGGGATTTTGAGAACTCGTCCCATGAACAAGCCAGTTTATGATCCAAATGCGAAAGGAACTTGATGAAACTTGCTTTCACTTACGACGATCATCATAGCGCCGGATCCGTATGGGAACGCCGTGAACTCAAAGATTGGCTTACGGATGTATTTGAGGCACCTGCCATAAAAATTGAACCGCGCTGTACCGCTGCGGTCAGGGCCCATGTGGAGTCGGAATTTCTAAATGAGGGTTGGGCTCTACAAGTTAATTTGGACCAGGGTCTCGGTCTAAAAGTGTTCGCGGAAAAAGACGACCTCGCTTTTCAACTACAAACAGGAAATATGAGTAGAGCCCCATATGATTTGTTGAAGTTACAGTATCTTTTTCAGAGCGGAAGAATCGAGGCTGCTGCGATTGCTTTGCCATCGCAAGATGCGGCCAAGGCAATTGGCGACAACATTGCCTACGCTCAGCGGGTCATCCGCGAACTCGGATTGTTTGACCGCGTTATTACGGTTCCAATTCTTGTGGTTGCATTCGAATAAACCGGAGGAGATATGGCATTTGAAATTGAAATCGTGCCGCGCTCAGAACGCGAAACATTGATTGCTAAACGCTTGGAGAATTCGACTGAGGAAGGCGAACCTATTTATGATTTTCGCGGCGATAAATACACACCAAAAGTTATAAAACTCGGCATAAATGTTCCCATCTATCGCATGGAGAACTGTCGGACATTTAGCGCACAACAAAGTGAAATGGCGGTTCATGGTTTTGAGAAAGATTATTTCTCCAAGGGCAGAGAGAAATCATCAGTCCAGCAAGCGCAGCACGAAATACTAACCAAACTTGCAAAGCGAGGCACGACTTCAGTCATACCAATCATCGATGTTCTTAAAAAAGACGGACAGCGCGAAGCTATATTAATTTCAAGTACAGGCGTCGTTGTGAATGGGAACAGGCGTTTGTGTGCGATGCGAGAACTCTATCGAGGTAACGATGGGTCGGTGGACGAACGCTTCAGCCATATAGAGTGCGCAGTGCTACCATCCGATACAACACCTGACGAGATAGATGATATTGAAGCCGATCTCCAAGCTCGTCCGCAGACCAAGCTTGATTACGATTGGATTGGCGACGCACAGCTTATTCGTCGTCAGGTCGGAAAAGGGCGGACCGCCAAAGAAGTTGCAGACCGATTGCGGCGAAGTAAAGCCGATATTGAAAATGTCTTGCAGGCTTTGGATGAAGCCGATTTGTACTTGGGTGAATGGGCAAAGAAGCCGGGCCAGTACGAGTTAATTAGCGGTGATGGCGAGCAGATTTTTGCAGATATTCCTAAGCAGATAGCGAAAAAAAGCATTGAACTTCAAAATGCTAGTCGCGCGATAGCGTGGTCACTTTTCGAAAACCGTGACAAAGTGACTGGCCGTCTTTACTCGTTGAATATCGCATTTGGGAAACTGGCTCCACAAGTTCTTGAGTTGCTAGCTGAGGAATTGGATATCGATGGTGTGGAAGATGATCTGGGCGAATATGCAGACGATGACTTCTCAATCGAGATCGAAGTTGATGAAGGTGGAGTCAACTATCAACCAATCATTGATGCGCTTCAAAATGATGAAACAAAAGATGATGCAGTTCAGGTGCTCATAGACGTCTGCGAAACCGCAATAGAAAGAGACAAGGGCTTTAAGTCTGAAAAAGCAGCTTTAAAAACTCTTTCCCAAGCAAATGCCAAAATTACAGGCATTGACGTTTCAATGGCTGGAGAGAGTACACTTCCAGCAATGAAAAAACAGATATCTGCCATTAGGAATGGACTAACGAAGATAGAAGAGAGAATTGAATTACGAATTACTGCTTCTGAAGATAACAAAAAAAGCAATTAAGGAGGCACTATGAATGACGCGCCTACCTTCGTTTCAATACATTTCTATCCGGACCATTCTGGCAGCTTTTCAGTATCTCAGGCCGAGACTGACTCACCAATTTGGGCGAGGCTAAAGCTTGCAATCAGATCGAAGCAATTTGATTACAAGATATCAGACGGAACGATCAAGCTATCGTGGCCAGACACACTTAGTATTGTCCGTGAATTAGGCAGTCGCAGCAATCAGAAATCTCTAAATTTTCGTTTCAAGCCAGAAGAACCAGCCGCTGAGAGGCTCAGGGAATTTGTTGCGCAGGTTAAAACTGCGCGATTGCAGCGCAAGGATATTACTGAAAGTGTTCCTCAAGAAGGCCTCCAGCCCAAACTTATCGAATTGGGATTTACTAAGCGCACGCTCAAACCATTTCAACTTCGAGATCTTAGTCATCTTCTTTCTCTCTCCAATGGGGCGAATTTTTCTGTGCCCGGTGCGGGAAAAACCACTGTAACTTTTGCATTACACACGCTTACACGAAAACCCGGCCAGCACTTTTTAGTCGTGGCTCCAAAAGCTGCAAACCAAGCATGGAAAGATATTGTGGCCGACTGCATGAATGATGATGCACCAAATAATGGGAACGAGCCATTCACAGTCCTAGACGGACGTGAAGAGGATACACAAGCTGCTCTCAACTCTGGTGCTACCAGATTTATTATTTCTTACGATCTGATGATCCGGCAGCAGTCCGTATTGGCCTCTCATTTCGCCACGACGCCAACGCATTTGGTTCTTGATGAATCGCATCGAATGAAAGCGGGATGGCAATCACAAAGAGGTGCTTTTCTGCTCAATACTGCAACGCTCCCGATTCGTCGCGACATTCTCACTGGCACTCCAATGCCTCAAGCAGCAACGGACATTGAATCCCAGCTTGATTTTCTTTGGCCCGGACACGGGTTGGGTTTGGATGTGATTACAGGTAAGTCGCCAAGAGATGTGCTGGGCAACCTCTATGTACGTACTACGAAAAAGGAGCTTGGGCTTCGAAAGCCTATCAGGAATTTTATTGATGTTTCCATGGGTAAGGGTCAGCTCGCACTCTACTCCATAGTTCGAAATGAATTCTTGCGTGACTACTCAAAAAAGATCAACGCCGGCATGGGGGAGCCTCAACTTCTTAAGGCCCGCAAATCTGTAATGCGTTTACTCCAACTTTCTGTAAATCCTGTCTTGGCCTTAACCGCCATGGCAAACGATGACTTTAAAATAGAGTCGGGCATCGCGGATCAAGTTCTTGACGAAGGCTACTCCGCAAAAATGACCGCAGTTGCGGAGCATGCTAGGACCCTCGCAGATCAGGGCGAAAAATGTGTCATCTGGACGATATTCACCGACACTATCCACAGCTTTGTATCGTCTTTAGCCGACCTCAATCCTGTCTTTATCCATGGTGGCGTGCATTCAGGTTCAGAGAGCGATCCCGACTCCAGAGAAGGCAAAATAAAACGTTTCCACGAGGATGATAGCTGTTTTGTATTAGTAGCAAACCCTGCCGCCGCTGGCGAAGGGATTAGCCTACACACAGTATGCCATAACGCAATATATGCAGATCGAAGTTACGTATCTACACACTACCTTCAGTCCATTGACCGAATACATAGATTAGGGCTTCCGCCAGAACAGGAAACGAACATTTTCGTTTACCGCTCAAAAGCACCTCCTGAAGTCGGAAGTGTCGATATGTCTGTCAGTCGACGCCTTGCAGAGAAAATTAGAAATATGCAGTTGTTACTGGATGATCCAGACCTGCATGAACTCGCCCTTGATGAAGAAGAAGCGATTGATCCAATTGACTACGATATTCGCCTTCAGGATATTATCGACCTGATTTCCGAACTGGAGGGTAAGGCGAGCAATAAGAATTCGGATGAGATATGACGGGCGCAATATCCACTGAGCGTTTGTTTTCTCTATCTTCTTTCGAAGGTTTGAAACTCTTGCGTTCTTATGCCGCCACACAACGGAATCTCTCAACACCTGAATTAATCGAACTCATCGAAAAGATTGATCCAGACGGTTTGAGCCTTGATCTTGAAGCTGGCACGTATCTAGGAACGCTCGTCGGAACAAATTGCCCAATGAATGGAACTGCATTTTACCAAGCTTGTATCAAAGTCGTTGTAATCCAGCACCAGCCATTGTGGGCAAAAGCTATGCGCTCTGGTCGAAAGAAATTTGTCTCTACGCTAGACAATGATGACCAAGATGTTTTCAAAGCGGCTGGTTTAATGGGGGATCCACCTTCACTTGAGATTGTGAAGTGGTGGGACGATGTTGTGGGTCATGCCCGCTTAATTACCGATAATGAAAAAATGGAGCAGGCGAGAATCGCTGAATTTCTTTCAATCGAACATGAACGCACGAGACTTGCTTCGTTAAATATCGATAAACAGCCGGAATGGCCGGGACTTGATAACAATTATGCTGGCTATGACGTGTTGTCCTTTGATGAAGGACAACACGGTCTCGTCAATATAATGATTGAGGTAAAATCTACAATTGCCTCTCCTCTTCGCTTCATCATAACGCGCAATGAATGGAAACAGGCGAAGAAAGCTGGCGCAGCATATATATTCCATATTTGGGATATGGCAAAAGAGGAACCTGAGCTACATGTGCGCACAGTTGAGCAAGTGGCTCCTCACATTCCTTCAGACAACGAAAAAGGTCAGTGGTCGAATGCCGCAATTCCACTTGGAATTTGACATTATTAGGGTCTATTTCACACGCGCTCCTTTCAACTAAACAGCGCTTGTTTGAAGACTTAGGGGCGTTGCCCCTCGGCGCGTATCAAGAAAATTAGACAGGCCGTGTCCTCAGCCATGAATGGCTTGCGGGCCGCACCTAG
>QIMB01000116.1 GCA_003233615.1 Nitrospirota bacterium | reverse complement strand
GTGGACATGTTTTTCGTCCTTGTCAGAGAAAGTTTCTGCTTTACCTCTTATACCTTACCCTTTTTGAACAGAACATCGGTGAGAGACAGTTTCGGGTTTTGAGATAAAGGCCCTGCAACTATATCATCATCGGCTGACTTGTTTCGGATCAATCTTGCCGGTTATAAGACAATCAGGAGTGGTGACTGCAATTGACCAATGCCTTGCAGACGGCGTATGACGTCGGGAAGATACAGACTTTTTCGGCTTAAATCGGCAAATAACGGTTGACATCGTAAATAGATTTAGTTTAACTTTAAAAAATGGATTATATTGTAGGTAGATATCTTCATTCTTCCTGTCTGCTGACAGGCAAAACAGGTACGATATCGAATCCGTAACCCTATCTGCTATCCGTGATGCGCTTTTGTCCAAGCTCGTATCCAGCGAGATAAAGGTGAAGGATAGCGAAAAATTTCTGGAAGGCATGGTATAAGGTGGATTCAATCAAGACCGTTATCATTCTTGGCACAGGTGCTACTCAGGGCTCCGGATTCACAAAGTGCGGAAAATCGCTGCCTGGTGATCGCTGCTTCTTCGGACACGAATTTGTAAAGGACCGTCTTGAAAGATATCCCGCACTTAACATAATGCTTGAGTTCTTCAGGGGAAGGAATAACCGGAAGTTTGACGATACAAGCATGGAAGAGGTGTGGACATTTCTTGAGTTCTGCTCTAAAGGACTTTATTTAAATCTACATGCTTTTGGAAAAGAGAAAAAAGAATTGAGAGAACGAGCAAAGAAGTCCAAACCAAATGATGAAGAACACTGCTTTTATAGGATTTGCAGGGAGGCTGCTACTATTCCTGAGAATAACGACTGGATAGACCTGTCCCTTGTTTCGGGATGGGAACTTCGGACACTGGCCTCAGATGTATACAGGGATTGCAAGCTTGCGGACAAGAATGTCTTTAAGCAGTTTATTGAAAAGTTTGAGCTTAAAAAGGATAAGGAAACCGTCTTTATTAACCTGAACTATGATATCATACTGGAGAATGCTCTTGACCTCATAAATGACGCTAAATGGTTTTACCCGCATGTGGAAACCAAGTTAATCCGCAATGAAAACGGCATCAAAGTTCTCAAACCTCATGGTTCTCTAAACTGGCTTTTAAAGGGGAATAAGCCTCCCGTATCAATTACTACTGATTACAGGCTTGAGCCGATCCAAAATGTCTGTATGACAGTCAACGACTTCGAGCAGGCTACAATTATCGCACCAACGCAGTTGAAACAGGAACTCAACGTTCCTGAAACACAGGCCAAGCCTATGAATAATCTTTTCTATAAGATATGGAAAAGCATGGCTGATGCACTGTTTGAGGCTGAGCGGGTATTCACTATAGGTTATTCCTTCCCTTCAACGGACCACCACTTCCGCACACTCCTTCGTATAGTCAACAAAAGAAAGGAACTGGAGGGCAAAGAATACAGAGATGTCTATTGTTGCACCAAGGCAGACGGCCGTGAAGGGTTTGTCTTTGCCGATGCAATCAATTTCTTCCCGTGCCAGACTGGATATCACCTTAGCAGTGAAGGTTTTGAGGCCTTCGTTGGGGAAAACATATAGTGGCATTTGAACCTGGGGGGCTGGCTGACAAATTAGGCAACCGGTATGAGGGACGATGGGTTGCCAAACAGCTTCTCAGGCTTTTGAACGAAGAGATCGAATCGGTCACTATCGAGCTGATCGGGCCTGACGAACGGGGCGTTGACCTCTTGGTTGTGGGGAAGAATGGTGTCCGGCAGTTGCAGCAGTGCAAGGCGCGTTGCGGTAGCCGGGATTCGTGGTCGATAGCAGTTCTGAGAAACATGGGCATTCTGGACCACTTGAAGTACCATCTGCCCCGTGACTCACAACAGGAATTTGCTCTTGTTACTGCTGTTAGTGGTCATACTTTTGCAGATATTTGTAATAGTGCAAGAAATACCAATCAAAACCCACAAGATTTTTTCCAATATCAAATCCGCAAGGTCGGAGAAGAACGACGTAAAACTTTCCGTGGCTTTTGCGATGCTTTGGGCCTTGATCCAAACATAGAAGATGACCTTGAAAAGGCCTTCGATTATCTCAGACGAATAGAAATAATACTTGAGCCTGATGATCGCAAGAAACGGTCTGATCTTCTGACATGGGTTGACTTCCTGTTGACCGGCGAACCGGAAACCGTTTTTTCCGTTCTGCTTACCTATGCCGAAAACGATAAATACCGCAAAACCATTTATGCAGATGAATTACGGCGATATCTTGCGGAAAAGCACAAGATTTATCCCAAACGGCTTGAGCACGACACACGGATTGCACCTGCCATAGAAGAGTTACGGCATCAGTTTTCCGAATCAATCCGTTCGGGATTGATCGGCAGCAGGATCGTTCCACGGGAGGAGACCTCCCGGATTATCGAATGCATTGATAATGGCCAGGATGTGGTCGTGCATGGCGCAGCTGGATACGGGAAAAGCGGTGTTTTGTATGAGCTGACAGAACATTTCCACCAGCACAATATTCCGTATCTACCCATCCGCCTTGACCGTCGTATCCCGGACAAGAATGCCAAACGATTCGGTGAGGATATGGGGTTACCGGAGTCGCCGGTCTATGCTTTAGCCGGTATTGCTGCTGACCGGAAGGGTGTTCTCATCTTGGATCAACTGGACGCCATCCGCTGGACTGCTGCCCACTCCACTACCGCCATGGATGTGTGCAAGGAACAGGTCCGGCAGGTCCGGGCATTGCGCCGTTCCGGAAAAAATGTCGTTGTTGTTCTTGCTTGCCGAACCTTTGACTTGGAAAACGACCAGGAAATCAAGAACCTGCTCAGTGATACTGAGAACCTGAACTTTGTCAAAATAAAAGTAAAGGAATTCTCCGAGGAGCAACTGAAAAGTATTATTGGGAGAGACCTTGCCACCCTGACTGGGTCGCAGAAACGCATTCTCTCCTGTCCGCAAAACCTGACGATCTGGGTGGAATTGAAAAAAGACGGCATGAAGCCTGTTTTTCGATCTGCAACCGAGCTTATGCGCCGTTTCTGGGAAAATCGTCGCCAGGTTCTTGAAGAGAAGGCAGGCATAGCTACAGATCAGGTTGAAGCATTGTTGCAACCATTGCTGAATTACCTTGAGAGCAGAGGGGAAATTTCAGCTCCCGCTAGTATTGTTGCACAGAAGCCAACTATCCGGGATGCGCTGATCTCCTTTGGCCTCCTTCAGCCAAGCCCTGGCAGAATCAATTTTTGCCATCAACGATACCTGGACTACCTGATTGCGGAACGTCTGTTGCGCCGGATTTACGAGGGAGCCGATTCCGTGCCTGACTGGCTGGGGCCAAAAGATGAACAGTCGCTGTTCCGGCGTGAGCAACTACGCCAGGTGATTTCCATGCTGTCTGAGGAATCACCAACAGATTTTTTCGGCACTGCCAGGGAACTGCTTGAGTCAACAACTGTGCGTTTTCACCTTAAGCATCTCGTTCTTGAGTTGATCGGACAACTGGATGAGATACCCGGAGACCTTGGTGAGTATTGCCTTGCCTTGCTTGATGACGGTTATTGGCAGGAACATATCATGGAAACAGTTATGGTCGGGCATTTCCCCTGGGTATCATACCTGCTGAAGCAAGGAGTCATCGATAGCTGGCTGGTTTCCGGAGAAGAACAGACAGTCAACCGAGCCTTATGGCTGTTACGCACGGTGGCTGAGCATGTCCCTGATCAGGTGACAGAAACCTTAACGCCTTTTGTGGATAAAGGAGGCGACTGGTCGGGACGAGTGTTGAGCACAATTTGCAGGAATGAGGTAGATGATTCCGAGCTGATGTTCGAACTTCGGCTGCAACTGGCCAAGTCTGGCTATGTGAAGGATTTTGTCGACTGGAAATCCTTATGCGTCAGATATCCTCTCCGCTCTATTCGTTTGATTGAGGCTGTGCTTTCTACCTGGAAGATTGATGATGAGGATACATCAGCACGCAGAAAGGGCCGACTGGAGACATGGTACGATCAGGATTTGGAGGCGTTGAACAGCGCAGTGAAACAACATCCGGTCGAGACCTGGGATCTCCTGATGAGTCATTTAGAAAGATTGACCAGTGTCCAAACTGAAAATTACTATCCAGGATTGGAGTGGTGGCGGGACAGCTTTTTTGATCATCACGAAACGGATATTGCCCGAGGGGTAGTTGAACTGGTCATTCTGGCTGGGCGTACTTTAGCGGCAAAACAGCCGGATGAACTGACAGCGCGGACTGGTACTTTGGAAAAGAGCATCTCTCCAGTGGTGCAGGAAATCATCATGGCAGTGTATACCGATTTACCTGCCAGTCATGCGGATACAGGCATAGCATGGTTGCTTGATGATACTGCCAAGTTCCGGCCTTGCTACGGCTATACTGAACCTGAATGGATGCCAGCGGTAGGTTTCATTAAGGCCTTGTCTCCCTACTGTTCCGAGGAATTATTTCATAGCCTTGAGGAAACAATCGTCCATTACCATGCCCTGGAAGAAAAACAGGATGCTGAGTATTACTTGAAAGGATGGCGGGATGGTTATTTTGAGCATTATTGGGGGAAGACTCAGTATTTCCTATTGCCTGCTCTTGATCCCGAAAGAATACGGCCAGCCACGGCAGCTTTGATTCAAGTGTTGAAACGGAAATTTGCGCATTACCCCCAAGACAGATTTCTTAGAGGAGGCACTTCTTCCGGCGGTTTGGTTGGATCTAAGCTTGATCCTAATCTCGAAAAAATCAGCGATTCGGCCTGGCTCCGGATTGTCAGCAGTGAAAAAATTACAGAAGAGAACAACCACAAATGGATTCAGGCTACTCCTGATAGTGTGTTAGAAACATCAATATATCAGTTTGCCACCAGTCTTGCCTGGATTGCCAAACGGTTTCCGGAACGCTTTGGCCAGCTTGCGCTCCGGTTCCCGGATGATGTTCACCAGAGGTATGTCGCGGCTATCCTTGACGGTTTCTGCAAAAAGCAGCCAGAGGTAGAGGTGCCTGAATCCGAAAAGAACTCCTGGCAGCCTGCACGGGTTGAGACCATTGAGGCCGTATTAGAAAAATATAGAGATGGAGATGGAGATGGAGATGACCGGGAAACCGCCATGTCATTCTGCCGGCTTATTGCTGAAAGAGCCGATGAAAACTGGACGGACAAAACCATTGCCAGGCTGGTGGATTACGCTCGAAATCATCCGGACCTGGAAATAGGCAAATTGAATGTCTATTGTGACAGGAGCTGTGATGATGCCACGATTGAAATCCTTTTTCAGAATACCATCAACTGCGTTCGAGGTGTGGCTGCCAGGGCAATCAGACAACTGCTTTGGGAACGTAACGACCGTTTGGAGCAGGTCAGGCCTGGGATTGAATCTCTTATCCGAGATCCTCATCCGGCGGTACGAATGGCTGCCATCGAGGCTGTTGAACCGGTGTTGAACATTGACAAGGAGCTTGCTGTCCGATGGTTTTGTGATGCCTGTAGAGATGATCTGCGGGTGGCTGCTTCCCCAAGAGCTGTGCGGTTTTTCAACTACACCATTCCAAGCCATTTTGATCGAGTAGGGCCGATTATTCAGCAGATGGCAAACTCTCCGTTAGAGGATGTGGCCCAGGAAGGAGCAAGACAGGTGATGGCCCGCTGGCTGTTTCATGGCTTTTTCGAAAAAGAGTTTGCCAAATGCTACAGGGGAAGCGTGCCACAACGAAAAGGCATTGCAAAAGTTGCTGTATATTTTCTGGATGACAGAAAATATTCCAAAGAGTCTCGGGAGCTTTTGTTCCAACTCCTGAACGATCCGGATAAGGAGGTGCGGGATGAGTTGCGCAGAGTATTCAGAAACAAGGATTTACTTGTCGATCCAGAACACGAAGCATTTATAAAAGAGTATATCAAATCACAAGCATTTGCAGATGATCCTGACCATTTTGTCTGGTCTCTGAAGGAGTTTGCTGGAAGTCTCATATCTATCGCAGAGGTGATATTTAGCGTTTGTGAAGAGTTTTCTATAATCCTGAAAGAGCCTTCCCATGATATTGGTTCGAGATACCCTCATATGGC
>QIMB01000066.1 GCA_003233615.1 Nitrospirota bacterium | reverse complement strand
ATGGTGCGGGAAATATTGTGCCAGGTTTGGAAAAGGCTTTAGTGGGAAAAGGAGAGGGCGATTCTTTCAAGGTTAGAGTTGAGCCAGCCGAAGCCTATGGAGAGGTCGTCCCAAACGGTGTGAAGACGATCGAGCGATCGGCATTTGAGGGTGTTGATGTTGTGGAAGTGGGAATGGCCTTTCAGGCACAGGCGCCTGACGGAACTGAGCAGCATATTATGGTGACCAAGGTGGAGGGGGATAACGTCACTATTGATATCAATCACCCTCTAGCCGGAGTCGCATTAAATTTTGATATCAAAATTCTTAGTGTACGGGAAGCGACAAAAGAAGAGCTTGATCATGGGCATACCCACGAGGGTGATGGCCATAGTCATTAGATCGCTGTAGGCGTAGAATGGGTTATTTTTACAGTCACGGGGTACTATATTGACTATGAATTACCGAGATATCATCACCATCGAACCTGGAAAGCGAAGTGGAAAACCTTGCATTAGAGGCATGCGGGTTACTGTCTCGGATGTGCTGGAATATTTGGCTTCAGGGATGACGGAAGACGAGATTATCAGTGATTTCCCTGAATTGACCAAAGATGATATCCATGCGTGTCTCTCGTTTGCTGCTGATCGTGAGAGGAAGCTTTCCGCGCCCCTGGCATAAAGCTGTTTTTCGACCAGAATCTTTCCTTTAAACCCCCTCCCATTCTCGATTCCGTATTTCCTGGCTCTAAACATGTCAAGGACTTTGGCCTAACCGGCAATGACGATGAAGTCATCTGGCAATTGGCTTTGAAGGAGGGATTCGTCATTATTTCCAAAGATTCCGACTTTTTACAAAGAAGTCTCCCATGGTCATCCACCAAAGGTTATTCAATTGAGAATAGGAAATTGTTCCACACGACATCTTCACGAGCTGTTTGTTCATGAAGAACATACCATCAAGGGATTTCTCAACAATCCTAATGAGGCACTGCTGATCATTGGCTAAATGGCATGAGTCAATACCAAGGAGGTCTTTGTCACGCCAACTATTTTTTGAGGTTTACCCTAACCGGGCATAGCCGGGTAGGACTCTTGTAATCGAGCTTTTGATGTGCTCAAGAGCACATTCATTCTTGACAATAGTATCAATAGTGATATTATATTGTGGTGGCTCATGTCGAAGGTATTGTTGCCTCAATGCGGAGAAATCCGAGTAACATTCGGTTCTCTGATCTTTCTAAGGTTTGCGAATACTACTTTGGGGCAGCACGGCATAAGGGGACCAGTCATAGGATATACAAAACACCGTGGTTAGGTGACCCTAGAGTCAACATCCAAAGCTCGAAGGGAAAAGCGAAAGACTATCAGGTGAAACAAGTTCTCTTGGCGATAGGAAGGATAGAATATGAAAGTAAGAAGCACTGACCTGTATACCTATCGAGTGACCTGGTCAGAGAATGATCAAGAATTTATCGGTCTTTGCGCGGAATTTCCCAGTCTTAGCTGGCTAGCTTCTTCGCAAGAAGCTGCGCTTCGTGGCATAGGGTCGGTCGTAGCTCAAGTGGTTACCGACATGAAAAAAACCCGCGAAAGCATTCCTGAACCGTTGGCAAGCCGTCCCTTTAGCGGCAAGTTTATGGTCAGAGTCCCACCGGACATTCATCGACGTCTCGCTGTGGAAGCAGCAGAGTCTGGCGTGAGTCTCAATCGATTGACTAGTGCAAAGCTTTCGCACTGATTAGAATTCAATCTTTATGAAGGCATCTCCGTAGTTCTGCAGCAAGAGCCATCGAACCCGTAGTTATTCTTGTAGTCACGAGTTCCCATATTATCCTAAAAGTGGCAGTTGAGCGCGAAAAAGCTGTGTAAGATATTTACGTGCATGGGGAATTAAAAACTCGTGGGCACCTTATGGGTGATGAGAGATTATTTTAATTTCCTAGGTACGTGAAGAGCTTCTGTAGACTTTCGTGATCCAACTGCTGTTTTTAGGATTATCTATGAATTACGCAGATATCATCACTAGCGAACCTGGAAAACGCATTGGCAAGTCCTGTATTAGAGGGATGCGGATAACAGTGTCGGATGTATTAGAGTATTTGGCCTCGGACATGACGCCAAGAAATATCAGGAACGAGATGTCGAAAAAGTCATTCGTGAGGTGACACAATGAAAACAAGTAATCATTATCTTAAAATTGTGGAATGGTCAGAGGAAGATCAGTGCTACGTCGGTACATGCCCAGGCCTGATGCTTGGTGGTGTGCACGGGGACGATGAGGCAAAAGTGTATAAGGAGCTGTGCCAAGCGGTAGAAGAATGGATTGAAATTTATCAAGAGGACAAGGATCCTCTTCCGGAATCCACTGCGGGAAAAGAATATTCCGGGAAATTCGTCGTGAGAGTTGGCAGGGATCTGCACAAAGCCTTAGCCATAGATGCCCTCCGTCATGGCGAGAGTCTCAATTCCTACTGTGTCAACTTACTTAGAGACGACAAGTCCCTTCAAGTGAAGAGCAAGCGTACACCACGTAGTGCTGGAAGGCCGCCAACGCACATTTCATCACGAAAGCGCTAATCCTACCATTAATAGAGTCTCTTGACCTCAAGCACCGGACGGCAGTTCTCTGCATGTTATGGTGACCAAAGTTAAAGGTGCTAACGTTACTATTGCTATCAATTATCGCCTAGCCGGTGTCGCGCTCAATTTTGAGGTAAAAATTGTGCATGTACGGGACGCCACAAAAGAAGAACTGGAGCATGGCCATAGTCATTAGATCGTCGTAGCCGTAGAATGGTGTTAGCCAATCAAAGATCTGACTCAAGTTTCTTTCGCAAATTATTTAATTATTCGATAGATGCCGAGGTTCGTCTCGGCAGCCGAGCTCCTTTTGTTTCGGCAAAAGGACCCAAAACCATTGACGCCCCGTTTGGCAAGATCGGAGGGGAAGACCGCCGACCTGAGGAGGGCGGACCAACTCGCTACGCTCAAACAAGGCCCGCCTGCTGATAAGAGCTTCCCTCCTTTGGGCCAAACGGCAGGCGTCGGACGTTGGGGTGCGCGCTCGTAAGAATTTCTAGTTGGCACTGCCCATTGCTGGTTGCTAGCAGGAGTTGAAAAAGTTCGCCAGCGGCGTTCTCGGCGCTTTTCCGTGCTCATGTAACTGTGCACGCTCTGCGCGCCGAATCACCTGTGGCCTTGCTGGACGAACCTTTTTGAACATCCTGCGAATTTGTATATGAAAAAATGGGTTATCAAAACTAGTCTCGTAAGATTTAGAAAACAGGATAGACGCACCAGGCCTTTTGTAATTTTCATTACCTAAGGAGGCAGAAAATTTTCTAAGTCTTGAGATACATTAAAAAATCGTGTCCAAGGTGATAGGGCGTTGGTGGCTATAATGCATCAGAGTAAGTGCAATATGGACCAATACACTCATTAGTTAGCTGCACGTGAAGTTTTATGAATCACGACGAGTCTGATATGCTCTTGGATGAACTCCATCGAAACTGTCCGAGAATTTCATTACTGCTCGGTATCGTCGAATCTAATCGCAGGGATAGACTTGCCTTGTATGGTCATGGCGCAACGCTCAAGGGCCTCGATGAGGCCTTGGACTATCTGAGCAAAGCTGAACTCTCATTCAAGGAAGACGCTAGGTTGGCTCAGGTTAGCCCTCTAGTGGCCAGGGCTGTGGGGCAAATAGAGTCAGGCCTAGGAGCCTTCTTTGCTGGTCTCAACTCCCTCGTTTTTGACGCGATGCGTGGTGCTATGGAGGTCGAGTTTTTACTCCGAGACTTTCTGCTATTTCCGGGACATACTGATGAGTGGTTCGCAGCAGATGCAAACATGCGATACAGGAAGTTTCGCCCAGTGAAACTGAGAAAAAGGTATCAGGATTGGCTTGGCGAGTCAGATGACCTGATTGAGTCACGAGACTATGGGCTTCATAGTGAGAATCTTCACGTCAGCCCACAAGTGAACTCTGCCGGTCCGCCAGGGGTTTCCTCCGAAAACCATCCTGCTCAGCTTCGACTGTGTCTTGCGGAATTGGTCTCTCATACAGGTCGGCTTGTAATCATCGTGCACCGCCATTGGAAGGGGCTGGCGATGGAAACGGAACTCACTCGTGAGATTGCCCCTAACCTCCCGTTCTTCGAAGATGCCTACTCTCGCTCTAAGCTAGGAGTTGCAATGTGGTGGCCAGATTCTGACGAAGGCAGTTAAAATGCCATTACAAGAAGTTTGGGCTATTGCCATTCTTGTGCCCCCGGCGAACTATATTAACCATGAATTACGCAGATATCATCACTATTGAACCCGGGAAACGCAGCGGAGAGCCCTGTATCAGAGGTAGAGGATCACTGTCTCTGATGTACTGGAATATCTGGCTTCAGGGGTGACGGAAGACGAGATCATCAGTGACTTCCCCGAATTGACCAAAGATGATATCCATGCATGTCTTTCGTTTGCTGCTGACCGCAAGAAGAAACTTTCTGCACCGGTAAAGCTGGTATTCGACCAGAATCCCTCCTTTAAACTCTCCCCCATTCTTGACTTCATATTTCCTGGCTCTAAATATGCCAAGGATTTTGGCCTAACTGGAAATGATGATGACACCATCTGCCCATTGGCTTTAGAACGGAGTTTCGTCATTGTTCCCAAAGACTCGAATTTCTTACATCAAAGCCTCCTCCGTTAACCTATTCGCGAACTGTTCGGCCATGAAGATGGTATCATCAATAAATTCCTCAACAATCTGGATGAGGCACTGCTGATAATAAGTTGAATCCTTTCAAATCAGAATCCAGGCGACCTATAAAGGGTGGCGACTCCTTTAATTTATGAGTGATATTACTGTATATGTTGACGAGTCAGGAAGCACAGGGCTCCAGGTTTTCGACCCTGCTCAGCCCGTCTATGCCACAGCTGGTGTGTGGCTTACTCCTGCCAATGAAGCCACTCTGATTGATGCAGTTGCCGAAGCACGTCGGCTGTACAATGTCCAAATGCCAGAACTAAAAGGTAAACGACTAATCAAGAGCGCTAAAGGTCGGAAAGCAATCTTGTATGTCCTAACTGCGTGTCTAAAAGCTGGCATTAGATTCTCAATGATTGGGGTTGAGAAACGATTTACAGCTGCAGCGGTGGTTATTGAGGACTATACGGACAGTTTGTATAACCCGGGTTTCTCATCAAGTTGGCAGCTCGATGCTTCTCTCAAGGAAGATGCCGCTCAGAGAATTTACAAAGCACTTCCTCGTCAAACACTAGAGAGTTGGTGGCGAGCACGAAATGGAGACGACAGGTCAGCCTATGAAGAAGCCTACAAGACAATCATTGGACAACTACAGCTTGTGCCAGACTGCGCCGAACTCGCAAGTGGTTTCCTGACGGTCGACATGGATGGCCTGTGGAATGATATGCGGAGAATGGAGACTCCGATGGGGGACAACTACTCGCCAAATTCCACAACTTTTTCAGCATTGATTCAGCTATTTCAGGAGCTGGCAGAAACTGTGGATTATCGGAACGTTAGTATTGTGCATGATGAGCAATTACAGGCGGAGAGTGCAATCACCAGGTTTCACAATGTGCTTCGAGACGCGAGCCACTATGAAATCGATCTACAAAATGGTAACAAGATGAGATTCCCCACAGATCGACTACGTACGGTGGAGTTCAAGCAATCAGAACAAAAATTAGGATTACAGATAGCTGACTGCCTAGCAGCTGTGGTGAGGGTGTGCACTGAAACTTGTACAGTCCCTCATGCTTCTATCCTTCGCCAGTTTCGCCCCTTGTTTCAAGAGGCGTACAAGATCACGGGGCCTAACTCTATTTTCGTTATCGGTCCATTGGATTGGCAACCATTCGCTTTTCGTGCGCTGGCTGGACTGACCTAAAGAATTTAGGGGAAAGCTTAAAAATGAATGATTAAAAGTTATGTTGGTGTTTCATTGACCTTTTCCCCATGTACCGCGCGGAAGAGGCGGAGTTGGCCGTAGTCGTAGAGGTCGTCGAGGAGTTCTTTGGCGCCTGTTAGATTTCCAATCCCGATTTTCGCAAAAGCTGCTGCGATTTCAGTTGTTTGCTGGTCTGGTGTTAGGAGCCGATTGATATCTATGGGTTCACCGGCTTGGATGGCTTGTTCCAGGTGGCTATAGATGGTGCCCACTACCAACCCGCGTTGTTTGGCGATGTGTTCTACAGAAAAGCCCCTTTGAAATAAGCGTAGTGTTTCTTGAATGGTGACACTCAGGGGTTTTTGTTTACCTGGTGCCGATGCCAGTGATGGTGTGTCAGTGGGTGTATTTGAGAAATGCTGTCGAGGGTTGCCCTCAAGGTATTCATTGATAGCTGCAAGAAAATCTTCTCCAAATTCTTCCAACTTTCGACTTCCTACTCCGCTGATTCGTAAGAATTCTTGTTCGTTTGTGGGGTAGTTCTGTGCCATTTGTCTCAGTGCGACATCGGAGAAGATGACATAAGCCGGGACATCGCGTTCATCCGCCAAGGTTTTCCGCAATTGGCGTAAGTGGCCGAATAACGACTCGTCATGGGCTTG
>QIMB01000134.1 GCA_003233615.1 Nitrospirota bacterium | reverse complement strand
TTCGCGCTCAACTGCCGTCTTTAGGTTGAACATTACTTGAAAGACAGGTAGAATACATCCCTTCATATTCAACATTGAGGGTAGTGCCTTGAGTAAAGGTACTACATATAACCTTCTATCACGCGGTGTCGTTATTGTATCTGGCCGGTTTAAGACAATCCCTCACATTGTATTTACTCCCCGGTTAGTCTGACCTCATTCAGCAATTGATGCAAAATGAAGTGTTCTTTTGTGTTCATGATGAAGTTCGATGTAAGAATGTGTCAGGCTGTTGTGAACATTTGACATTGTTCATGAGTGTAACCTTCGTGAGTCCGTTCTCTTAAAAATACTTGGAGATCTACTGAACATGGCGATAACGATTATTCTGGCTCTCTCATTTATGGGATTGGTCATCGCGTTTTATTATTCTTCCGCAACTCAAAAAATTCCCATCGATTTAGGTATCGACGATCCCGAACTCAAGAAGCGTCTGGCGAAGATTCATGCGGCTATCGCGAATGGGGCCATGGCATTCCTTAAACAGGAATATAAATTCATGGCCATCTTTATGGTGGTCTTTGCGGCAATCATTGCGCTCCTCATTGATGACCATCACACCGATTATGTGAATGAAGGAATTTATACCGCCATCGCGTTTATTATCGGGGCGCTCATTTCGATTGCTGCTGGTTTCATCGGCATGAAGATCGCGACACAGGGCAATGTGCGCACAACAGTTTCAGCCAACAAATCCCTTGCCGATGCCTTTAAGGTTGCGCTGCATTCGGGCTCTGTCATGGGCTTTGCGTTGGTCAGTCTGGCTTCCTTAGGGCTTCTTGGAGTGTATCTTCTGCTAGTGAATATCATGCCGGCTGAACTTCCAACGCATGTGCTGATGGAAGTCATTGCCGGCTTCGGTCTCGGAGGTTCCTCCATTGCATTATTCGCACGTGTGGGAGGTGGTATTTTCACAAAAGCTGCTGACGTTGGCGCTGATCTGGTGGGTAAAGTTGAAGCGGGTATTCCTGAAGACGATCCGCGAAACCCTGCGGTGATTGCCGATAACGTGGGCGATAACGTCGGTGATGTGGCCGGCATGGGCGCTGACTTATTTGGTTCCTGTGCTGAAAGTACCTGCGCCGCCATGGTCATTAGCGCGGTGGCCTTTTCCGGCATGGTCGATGCGTTGTTGTATCCTATCGTCATCTCTGCTGTCGGGATTCCGATAAGCTTGCTTACCCTGATGATGGTGAAGGTCAATTCCGAAGACCAAGTGGGTCCGGCCCTGAAAAAGTTGCTGATCATTTCCAGCGCGTTAACGGCGGTGGTGATGTTTTTTGTCACCAAGATGCTGGTTCCCGATTCCTTTCAAATCGGTGGTGAGTCATATACGGATATTGGTGTGTATTTTTGTTTTCTGACAGGCTTAGCTGCGGGGCTCCTTGTCGGGTTGATGACCGAGTATTACACATCACATGACTATGCTCCTGTGCGAGAAGTGGCGAAGTCCTGCGAAACCGGTGCGGCAACGAATATCATTTTCGGCTTAGCTCTCGGCTATAAAAGCGCTGTTGGCCCCTATATCGCGATTGGCCTGGCCATCTATATCCCGTGGATGCTCGCGGGCATGTACGGTGTGGCCATCGCCTCTCTTGGCATGCTGGGTACGCTGGTGATTGCGCTGACCATCGATGTATACGGACCGATTTCTGATAATGCCGGTGGCATTGCTGAAATGGCTGGGATGCCAGAGCATGTGCGTAAACGAACGGATGTGTTGGATGCTGCCGGGAATACCACTGCTGCCATAGGCAAAGGTTTCGCCATTGGTGCAGCCATTCTCACATCGTTAGCACTCTTTGCCGCGTTCCTTACCAGGGCTGATTTGTTGCTCAAGGAACAGAATGGCCCAGAATCCGATCTCTTAGGCAGTATTAATTTGCTTGATCCCTTAGTTTTCACCGGTCTGTTTATCGGTGCGATGTTACCGTCGTATTTTTCTGCGATGACCATGAAGTCTGTGGGGACGGCGGCCTATAAGATGATTGAAGAGGTCCGACGTCAGTTCCGCACTATTCCCGGTCTTATGGAAGGAAAAGCCGAGGCGGATTCTGATCGATGTGTGGCCATTTCAACTCAAGCGGCATTGAAGGAAATGATTGCCCCGGGTATTTTAATTATGGGAACGCCCCTGCTGGTGGGTTTCCTGTTTGACATTCAAGCACTGGCGGGTGTTCTGGCTGGTTCCCTTGTCGCCGGTGGGGTGATGGCCATTTCCTCCTCCAATAGTGGTGGTGCGTGGGATAATGCCAAAAAATATGTTGAAGCTGGAAATCTTGGCGGGAAAGGCACAGAGCTTCACAAAGCGGCGGTTATCGGTGATACGGTCGGTGATCCTCTTAAAGATACTTCAGGACCGTCACTGAATATTCTGATAAAACTTTCAGCAATTCTGGCGCTGGTTTTTGTCCCGTTTTTTGTGCAGTATGGCGGCCTGCTGGTCCGGTAACTTTTTCATTGAACGTAGGCTCACATGAAGGTATGGTTGATACCTGCCGGCCTTGTGCCACACATTTTGTATTGAATGTTGTATAATAATTATCATGTTTCGTTGTCGGGCTGTAGGATGTGCGGTTGAGGGTCCGTTTCATGATTGTACAGGACCGTCGTACAATCCAATGATTGATGATATTGATATCGTTGCATTATCTATTTTTTCTCTTCTTCATTATCGTTCTTCTTCATTCCGTTTTCATCCTCTTTTCTGGGAGTAGGCCAGCATTTTTTTGACTGTGGATGCTCCTCAGATCATTTGATTTCTTGCAGGCACGCATTGTCCCAACATCCGATGTGATGAAGTTCTAGGCTGAAAGGTCTGTGGGTTCTGCTCACATTCCTCGCGCGAGTTTTTTCATCACAGTTCTTGAGATGGTCGGGAGGGTCAACGGGCGGCTATTCCGTCTTTTGGCAGCAGGTCTGTGTCAGATGCTGAAGTCAGAAGGTAGATGTGAAAAGCACAGAGTACAAAAAGAAGGGACATGTCGCTTCCTCTTCTGTTGCTGATCACTTCTTACATGTTACTGCTCTTGTTTTCTAAAATGGGCTGAAAAAGGAACGACCAATTATGGATACACCGAGTCGACCGGACAAGTCGCACTTCTCTGAAAAAGGTGAGATGCAAGGGGTGTTGCCCGAGGATATGGAAACACTGATGCATGTGATATCTCATGACCTTCGTGCTCCTATTGTGACGATTCAAGGATTCTGTCAGGAACTCACCATGGCCTGCGACCGTCTGAAAACCTTGTTTGAAGAAGAAGCTATGCCTGATTCGATGCGAGCACATGTGAATCCCTTGATTACTCAAGATATTCCTGAGGCGGTGCGGTTTATTCGAGCAGGAACGGATAGTGTGAATTCGGTGACATCCGGGATTCTTCGATTTATTCGACTTGGTCAAATGGATATTCAATGGGAACGTTTGGACATGAACTATGTGATCATGGGCATTGCGTCTTCCATGGAATTCCAATTGAAAAAGAAGGGTGTTGCCTTACAGATAGACGATCTTCCAGACTGTATGGGTGATGAGGTCTTAGTGACGCAGGTGTTTGCCAATTTGCTCGATAATGCCCAAAAATATCTCGACTCCTCTCGTTCAGGAGAAATTTCGATTTCAGGAAACACTGTCAATGGATGGTCGGTCTATGCCTTGACCGACAATGGTATTGGCATTCCTCCAGAGCAACATACACGGATTTTTCAGGTATTCAACCGTGTGGCCCCTCAGCACGAGAAAGGAGAAGGGTTGGGTTTAGCCATTGTGCAGCGTATTCTTAGTCGGCATCAGGGTAAGATTGAGGTTGAATCATCACCAGGGAACGGAACGACCTTCCAGGTGTACCTGCCACGAGCGATTGACGTTGAGGAAGGAGGACACGATGAATCCTGACACGACGATACTGATCGCAGAAGATGATGACGGGCATGCAGTATTAATTGAGAAAAATCTTCGAAGGGCCGGGATCGAGAAGCCGTGTCATCGTTTGAGGGACGGGCAGGAAACCTTGGAGTATTTTCTGGGCTCTGGTCACACACAACAAGGAAAAATGTCAGGCCGTTACTTATTACTTCTGGACATCAATCTTCCTCGTGTGAATGGGATTGAGGTCTTGCGAGCAATGAAAGAACATGAGGTGTTAAAACGAGTCCCGGTGTTGATGCTCTCTACAACAGATGATCCTCAAGAAGTTGAAACGTGTCATTCCATCGGATGTAATTTTTATGTGACCAAGCCCACCGATCCTGAAGCCTTTGCCGAAGTCATCAACCGTTTAGGTTCATTTTTAGACATCGTCACGGTTCCAACAATTCGCCTGAGTTCGTCCTCAAGCATTTCCTTGAATTAACCTAAAAACAGCGTTGGATCACGAAAGTCTGCACAATCCCTTGACGCACACTAGGAAATTCAAAAATTGACTCATCACCCACAAGGTGACCATGCAATTTTTCAATTCCCTATGCACATCAATTGCTTGCACAGCTTTTCCGCGCTCAACTGCCGCTTTTAGGATTAAAAGGGTGATCCAACTGCTGTTTGTAGGATGAGAGGTAACTCCTGGTCAGGCGCAGCTCTGGATGCAAAGAAACGATGGGACGCTCCTGATGGGTGCAAAATCCTGGAGAAGCCGGAGGTGGGGACAGTGCTGCCTCAACACCAGAACATAGGGTTCTCGCCCGGAGAGGCATCAAAGACAATATTTAGGGGAAAACGCTAGCGGTGGCGTCGAGCAAGACCGGACCATTGGGAATGGCGCTGTTCTGTCTTTTTTGTAGAGGACACGCTGCTTTTCCCCTTATACTTCCAACCTAAAGCGCGCAAGATCCGACTCACATGATCTGGGTGGTATTTCACTCCGAAGGACCGACGAATCACTGTGCCAACCCGACGACATGTCCATTGATCGGCTCGTACGTTTGCAGCTCTGGGGCCTTGCTGGAGAATGCGGAGAAGATCTTGACGTTGCTTGGCCGAGAGACGTGATGGACGTCCGGTATGGGGTTTCGACTTCAGTGCGTTTTTCCCGCCTTCTTCAAGGGCATCCTTCCAGCGTTTGACAGAAGATGGAGCCGCCCCAATCGTTCGGGCAACCTCTCGAATCCCTTGGCCTTTGGCCAACATGCTCGCAGCCAGCCGGCGTCTTGCTTCTAATTTTTCAGCACTTCCTTTTGGTCGCATACAGACATTCATCGGATAGGGTGGTAGACCACTTGAGGGCTCAAAGAGCTTGAACGGACTTTTTCGGGCCAGGACTCTCAGAAAACTCGACTCAGCCAATGGAACGAAACAATCTAGGAGAATGATTCGGATGAAGGAAAGCTCGAAAGGTGCTAGGGGCTTTGAGGATTTGAAGCAGCTGGAGTATGAGAAACATCCGGGTTGCTCATTCCATAAAAAGAGGTGTTGGAGTGTGCAATAGGAAAAAATTCTGATGAAGGGATGTCTCCATAGGCATTGATCGTGGATACGGTCAATCCAGAAAACACGTCCTCAGAAGAAAAACTCATAGCGGCTGAAGGGGCTTGGTGTGTGAGCGGGCTCCAAAATGCGACAGATCCCAAAAGAGGAATATACTGGTAGGGCGTGATTGTCGTTTCAGCGGTAGCATAGCCCAGAGACTCAACATGCATCCCATCGATTGCATGCGTCTGCCGATCAGTAGGATGTCCAAATCTCGCTATAATCTCTTGTTTCGTAGAAATCCCAATCTGTAGAGGAACGAAGTGGTCGTACATATCCAATGGATCATTCTGTGAGGACGCTGGTGACGATAGCCAGTTACTAGTCCCCACGCAACTGGGAAGCACTATATAAAGAATTAACAGAAGAATGACGTATAAAATGGACAGATGTTTAGGCATAATGACCGACAGAAATGTTGTTTTCTTGAGTCCAATATAACACACGATCATACCGAAGTTGAGAATTCAGGCTAACGACAATTTAGTTCCCCGCGTGGCATTTCGATTTCTTGAGACCTCCTCACTGTTCACATCTTGTGAGAGCAGGATACTCATATGATCTTCATTAAACCCGAACGTCTTGATGGCCGCTTCCTGAGCTTTGGATTGTAATTGGCTCACCAGGGAAACCGTTCCGTCGTCGTTGCCATTGGTGAAAGGGTTTCGCCCCCCTTTAAAGCTAAAGAATAAGTAATAGTCAATATTATCCGGTAACCCAAGATCCGCGATGGGTTTGGACAACAGAGGCCTTGTGGCGTCATCCACGTGTTTCACACCCTCGCGCCGTTGCTTCGGCAATCGTCTGGCTGGATTCGAGGCCACCTCCTGGGGTTTTCTTGCCCATCATGGGCTCGACCGGCCTGATGTGGGCAAACCGCTCCCTTCATGCCTCCTTCTCCGCTGTGTTCACTCCTGCCTCAGCTTACGTCTGAGCGACTTCCGCACAGCGTGTCCGAATCTCCTCACACACGCCCCACAACCATTGCTGCACTTTGAGCATCACCGCGCCGGCATGCCGGACCACGTTGCCTGCCATCTGATACAGGCGCCAGCGTATCGTGCGCACCTGGCACTGACGCCAGGCTTTGGGTAAGGCCAAGAGCTTAAACAACACAAACAGGTTGTCGGCCAACACGCCAATGCGAAAGAAGACGGCATTGGCCGCGAAGGTGCCACACGGGAGCCGTTCCATCCCAAAGCCCAGCGTGAGTTCTTTGATGCGATTCTCGCTGGTCTCGCCACGCTGGGTATACCACCGCACAATCTCCTCGGGGGTACCTGCGCGATTCGTCGCAATCAGCGTGTAGCGTAGGCTGGGAGCTTCGGTGGCAAACAGGTCCTGTTGCACGGGGCGGCGTAGGACGATGAGCCGAAAAGCGTGTGTGGTCTTCGCCATACAATGCACGGTGTCGGCAAGGTGCCCGTCCCGATAGGGCTGCCACTGCGTGTCAGGGATCGCGGCAATGACGGCTTGCACGGCGGTATCTTGTACGCCCCCAATGGCAAAGGCCACCTTCTGGGCCTCACACCAGTTGAACACCGCCGCTTGGTAGGCCGCACTATCCGCCCGCACAGGAGCAATCCGCTTGCCCTTCGGCATCTGCGCCGCACAGGCCTGGGTGAATTCGAAATTGCGGGAGGCCAGGGCCTCATTGCCTTCACGAAACTCCTCCCCAATGACCAGCCCATTTTCCGCCAAATGCCCCAGCATCGGCATGTAGCCCCGCTCCCCCTTGTACGTCCAGTGAGCGTCCTGCTTCTCCGCGACAATCTGCGTGGCATCAAGATCAAGGGTGTAGTCCGTGATCAAATCCCGCTTCAAGGCCCGCCGGATCTGCTGCTGATTGACGACGGCTAAGCCGGCCAACCCTGTTTTCTCCCCCATGCGCCGCAGCCAATCGCCCGTGGCATCGGCACTGGGGAGCACGGGAAAGCGCAACAGAGTCCGCAAGCCCACGTCCTCACGAATTTGGCGCAGATCCTCTAGAGTCCGGCCTCCGCCGTGCAACAGCAGCAGCAGCAGAGGCTCCACAAATTGGGAAGGGTGATAGCCAATGCGACTCCCTGGGGCAGGCAAGGCCGCATTGAGTTGCTGAGGCACATGCATCGCATGGAGAAACTCCCCGAAGAGTGCCAGGCCTCCATGGGCGGTGAGTTGCTCGTCGGTGGCTTCAAGTTTGAACGGAAGAACGGTCTGTGGCATCAGGGGGTTCACCTCGTTGGTGAGAAGTGGGTCAATGGGTGGGCACCCGTATCTTAGCAAATCAACAGGGCTTTTTGATGCTCGAAATCAATCCATCGCGGATCTTGGATCTGAACCGCTCCTATACCTGCGGCCACTTCACGATCGGCTGCGGCTAAATCCAAATTCACATGTGCGGCTTCCCGTACGACGCTATAGAGAGAGAGTTTCCTTGTTATTCCTTTTGACTTCTCGTTCAACAGGGTGGCTTCGGTGAGTATGCGGAAGCTGGGCCAAATATTGATGGCGCGGGCGGTGGCCATGTTGATGGTTAATTGTTCGCCTTCCGAGAAGGTGACAGGAAGGTCCTCAGCCGGTTCCCCCAATAATATTCGGTGAACGTTGAGTGCGATGCGACGTGCGAAACGAATAGAATCCGTTTCTGGTGAAAGACTTGCGAATATTCCGCGTTCCACCTCACTTCGTCCTGTCAGAGAGAAACTGGGCAGGCCCCGGTCAATGAAGCCTTGGATCATGCGATCAAATTCTTTTCCTGGTAGCCGAAAGAGCGGCACGACTAAAACGGCATCCGTTTCCGGTGGCAATTGTTTCCATAGCGGCTCAATGGAATTAGTCACTCGAATGGGATGGATCACGATGTGATTGGCTCGAGCCGCACGATCGATTTTTTCTACTATTTGCGGAATGGCATTCGGGATCGCCGCATCTTCAACGAGCACGAGATGTTTGAAGGGCACGATTTCTAAAAATGCCCGTAAATCGCGCTCAAAACTTTTAAACGAGGTCAAATAGGTTAAGTTAGGAATGCGGCGTTGACTTGTGGTGAGAGGCACTCCTTGGAGTTCGGCATCGATGACAAAGGGGGCGATGACCGGCTTAGGAAATTTTTTTCGTTGAAGTGCCGCATTTGTACTGAGAATGCCTAAGGTCAGAATCATGTCCACTTCTGGTCGGTGCAATAAGGCTGTAAGGGCACGATCGATTTTTTTGGCTGACCATCCACCATGGATCTGATACACCTTGGGAAATTGGACATCAAATTCCCCTCGAGTCAGCGCAAGAATTTCCTTCTGTATGAGGCCTTGTCGAATAAATGTCCCCAAGCCTAGATCAGAGTGAGGCCCATCATACAACACAGCAATTTTCACTGTTGGGAGTGAATTGGCCATTGACGGGAGGGGCATAAACAAGGCCAAGAGCGCGAAGAGGATCCAAACGATGAGCCGTCGTTTACTCATGTAATGATAGTGGACCATGAGAGTTTTTTCCTAGCGTGTACGCTCTCTGAGTCCGTCAGGAGGTTGTTGACGATGGAGAAAGTAAAAGGAATGTGTCAGGGAATTTCTTTATCGTGTTGTTTAGGGTAATCTAGTACTCATTATCTTCATGTCGCTGGCCTGTTGCCGAGGGAAAATGGTAGCACTCTTAGAATAGAGAAAGGAAGTTCATCCTTCTGCTCATTCCCGTGAAGCGGATTGTTCTTTTCAATATCTGTATGAAGTTACAAGACACCTTGAATCAGGATATGTGTTGCCTGGATCAAGCAAAGGTATTATAGGGATGTTATGGAAATGAGCATTGCTGCTGGACGTTTGGTTATTGCCTGTCATGAATGCGATCTCCTTCATCGGATTCACCCGCTACGCGATGGCGAGCGGGCCACGTGTTCGAGATGCGGTGCGGGGTTGTGGGCCAAAAAACGGGACAGTTTTGAACATACCATTCTCCTTACCGTGACGAGCCTCATTCTGTTTGTCCTGGCCAATGTTTTTCCGTTTATGACGTTTGAACTGCATGGACGTGTTCAAACCAGTCATTTGTCTACCGGAGTGGTGGAATTTTTTGATCGGGGCATGTGGGAGTTAGGACTCCTGGTCCTGGCGGCCAGCATTCTGTTCCCGGCCCTCAAGATTCTCGGGATGCTGTATGTCCTCGTGCCGTTGGAAATGAACAGACGACCATGGAAAGCCGCGCCGGTTTTTAGAATGGTTGCGCAATGTCAAACCTGGGCCATGATGGATGTGTATTTGCTGGGGGTGATTGTTGCGGTCATTAAGTTGGCTGATTTGGCAACTCTGGTCCCCGGTGTGGCTATCTATTCTTTTGGAGCCTTGATCCTGACCTTGGCTGCGGCTGACTCTACTCTCGACCCGCATGCAGTCTGGGAAAAAATGGAGGATCTCCCATGAGGAGTTCATACGTCACCGCAGCCCAGGCGTCGCTCATCAGTTGTCATGCCTGCCATCAACTCAGTCGAATACCAGCTAAGCGTACTCACGGTGAGGCTATCTGCCCTCGTTGTGAGGCTCATATCCATTTGAGAAAACCCAATAGTCTTTCGCGCACGTGGGCGCTTTTGATTGCTGCCTATATTCTGTATATTCCCGCCAACCTCCTTCCAGTCATGACGGTGATTTCGTTCGGGCAAGGCGAGGCCGATACGATCTTGAGTGGGGTAAAGGAATTGATTCATGCAGGAATGTTGCCTATTGCTTTGGTTGTGTTCTTCGCGAGTATCGTGGTTCCTGTGACAAAGCTTGTGGTGCTGACCTACCTTTTACTTTCTGTACAATATCGATCCCAATGGCGACCACGGGAGCGAACGGTGTTATATCGAATCACCGAAGTGGTTGGTCGGTGGTCGATGATTGACATTTTTATGATTTCCATTTTAATTGCCTTGGTGAAACTTGAAGCTGTGGCTACAATCGAACCAGGCATGGGAGCCATCTCGTTTGCTGCCGTCGTTATTATTACCATGTTTGCGGCCATGGGATTCGATCCGCGCCTTATCTGGGATAACATGAAGGAGAAACGATGAAAGAAGAGGACCTTCAGAATATCGGCATAGATGAGTTGCCAGAAATCGCGGTGCAGAAAAAGGGTGGGTTCTCAATGGTATGGATTATCCCCATCGTGGCCGCCCTCGTTGGAGGATGGTTAGCCTATAAAACCATTTCCGAAAAAGGCCCCACGATTACCATTACATTCGAAGATGGGGAAGGGCTCGAGGCCGGTAAGACAAAGATTAAATATAAATCGATTGAGACGGGAACAGTCCAAAGCGTGGATATCATCCCTGACCTCTCTGGCGTGATCGTTACCGCAGAATTAAAGAAATCTGCTGAAGCCCACCTCACGGAAAATACCACGTTTTGGATCGTTCGGCCACGAATCGGGTTAGGTGGTGTTTCCGGACTCGAGACCTTAGTCTCCGGTGCTTATATTGGGATAGACCCCAGACCCGGACCTCCGACTCAAACATTTACCGGGCTTGAGAAACCACCGGGCGTGACTAGGGACGACGAGGGAGCGAAATTCCAATTGCGTGCAGAGAATCTGGGATCGAGTAGTCCCGGTGCCCCAATCTTCTATCATGACTTCCAGGTCGGACGAATCTTAGACACAAGATTGCAAGAAGATGGCATGGGTGCGGTGGTCGATATTTTTATTGAAGCCCCGCATCATCTCCGTGTACGAGAT
>QIMB01000372.1 GCA_003233615.1 Nitrospirota bacterium | reverse complement strand
AAATCAACACGCTGAAAGGAAACGTGAATTGGATGCGGGCGCGACAGGGACGGCTGGCGTCTGATCTTTTTGGGGATGATCTGAAAAAACTTTTTCCGATTATTGATGATGCGACGCAAAGTGATTCAGCCTGTTTAGATAATGCCATCGAATTCTTGGTGATGGCTGGCCGGTCATTGCCGCATGCCATGATGATGTTGATCCCCGAGCCATGGGTCGGGAATCCGAAAATGGATTTTGATCGTCTCGGATTTTATGAATATCACGCGGCGGTGATGGAGCCATGGGATGGTCCGGCAGCCGTCTGTTTTACCGACGGCAAGCTAGTGGGTGCGACGTTGGATCGCAATGGACTTCGGCCGTGTCGCTATCAGGTGACCAAAGATGATGTGGTGGTGCTGGCTTCAGAGGCCGGGGTCTTACCGACAGACCCGAAAAATATTCTTCTGAAAGGACGGCTACAGCCGGGTCGAATGTTTGTGGTCGATACGGAGCAAGGTCGGATCATTGACGACGAGGAAATCAAAACTGAAATTACCAAACGAAAACCCTATCGGCAGTGGCTGACACAGCATCGAGTGTCGCTGGATGAACTGCCGGAACCAATGAATGTCCCTCAACCTGATCATCCTACGCTCCGACAGCGTCAGCAAGCCTTTGGGTATACTGTGGAAGAACTCAGAATGGTGTTGATCCCGATGGGCGTGAATGGTGAAGAGCCGACCTCATCCATGGGGACTGATACGCCTTTAGCGGTGTTGTCTGAACGGCCGCAGCTTCTCTTTAAATATTTCAAGCAGTTGTTTGCTCAAGTGACCAATCCTCCTATCGACCCAATTCGTGAACATTTGGTCATGTCCTTGGTGACGAACATTGGGCCAAAACCGAACGTGATTGCCGAAATTCCTGAAGCCTGTCGACGGATCAAACTACAGCAACCGATTCTCAGCAATGTGGATTTACAGAAGATTCGCATGATTGGTGATCCCCATTTCACGAGCAAGACGTTACCCTTGCTCTTTAAAGTCTCCGAAGGGCCGGAAGGCCTGGCGTCGGCAATCGAACAGCTCTGTCAACAAGCCTCCAACGCAATAAAAGACGGGGAAAAGTTTTTAATCTTAAGTGATCGAGACATGAATGCTGAGTGGGCTCCCATCCCAAGTTTATTAGGCGTCTCCGCTGTGCATCATCATTTGATCCGTGAAGAAACACGGACGGAAGTTGGCTTGATTTTAGAAACCGGTGAGCCGCGAGATGTGCATCATTTTGCCTGTTTGATCGGATATGGCGCTGGGGCCATTAATCCCTATTTGGTTGTGGAATCGCTCGTGGATATGGACAGAGAAGGGTATTTCCCAGAAACAGTCGATGCACCCACGGCCGAGGCTCGATTTATAAAAGCGGTCAACAAAGGCCTTCTGAAAATCTTTTCAAAGATGGGCATTTCGACGTTGCAATCGTATTGTGGTGCACAAATTTTCGAAGCGATTGGCCTCAATTCGGAATTGATCGAGAGGTATTTTACCGGTACGGCCTCGCGAATCGAGGGAATTGGTATTCGGGAATTGGGCGAAGAAACCTTGCGGCGTCATATCGTGGCCTATCAGCACGTTCCTATCCGTCAGCTCGATTTTGGTGGCGAAATTCATTATCGCGCCCAAGGTGAGCATCATAATTGGAATCCGGACACCATTTCTAAATTGCAGCATGCCACCCAAACGAACAATCAAAAATTATATGATGAATATGCCGCCCAGGTAAACGAAGAATACAAGCAGCGTTCTACGATTCGAGGGCTCTTTGATTTCAAATTTCTACCCGAGCCGATTCCTTTAGAGGAAGTCGAACCAGCGAGTGAAATCGTCAAGCGATTTACAACCGGAGCCATGTCGTTCGGAGCGATTAGCCAGGAAGCTCACGAAACCTTGGCCATTGCCATGAATCGGCTAGGGGCAAAGAGTAACACGGGGGAAGGTGGCGAGGATCCGGAACGATTTATTCCCTTACCCAACGGCGATTCTAAGAATTCCTACATTAAGCAGGTGGCATCCGGCCGCTTTGGAGTAACCGCCAATTACCTGGTGAATGCCAAGGAATTACAAATTAAAATGGCTCAGGGCGCAAAGCCTGGGGAGGGCGGACAGTTGCCAGGACACAAAGTCGATGAGGGGATTGCCAAACTTCGGTATTCCACACCAGGCGTGCAACTCATTTCCCCACCCCCGCATCATGATATTTATTCCATTGAAGATTTGGCGCAGTTGATTTTTGACCTGAAAAATTCCAATCCTGAAGCCGATGTCTCGGTTAAATTGGTTGCTGAAGTAGGGGTAGGCACGGTGGCAGCCGGGGTTTCCAAAGCCCATGCCGACAAAGTGTTGATAAGTGGAGATTCTGGAGGGACTGGAGCGTCTCCGCTTTCGTCGATTAAATATGCAGGGCTTCCCTGGGAATTAGGGCTTGCGGAAACCCATCAAACGCTGGTGTTGAATGATTTGCGTGGCCGTATTCGGGTGGAAACGGATGGGCAGCTCAGAACGGGTCGCGATGTGGTGATTGCGACACTCCTGGGAGCCGAAGAGTTTGGCTTTTCAACTGCTCCTCTTATTGTTGAAGGGTGCATCATGATGCGCAAGTGTCATTTGAACACCTGTCCGGTGGGCGTGGCCACACAAGATCCTGAATTGCGAAAGCGTTTTGCCGGAAAACCGGAACATGTCGTGAACTTTTTCCTTTTCGTGGCAGAAGAGATTCGTACGTTGATGGCCAAATTGGGATTTCGCGCAATGCGGGAGATGATTGGACAAGTGGATAAACTTAAAGTTCAAAAAGCTGTTGACCACTGGAAGGCCAAAGGGCTTGATTTATCGCCCTTATTGACGAAACCCCAGGTAGGTCCAGATGTGGCCACGTCATGTGTTCAAGCGCAAGATCATGGCATGGCGGAAATTTTGGATAATCAATTGGTGGAGTTGTGTCAGGCGGCAATTGAGCGGGGAGAACCGGTTTCTTTGGAATTTCCCATTCGCAACCTCAATCGGACCACGGGCACCGTGTTGTCTAGCCACATTGCCAGGCAATACGGAGCCGAAGGGCTCCCACCAGATACCATTCGTATTAAATTTATCGGTTCGGCGGGGCAATCCTTTGGAGCATTTTTATCAAAAGGGATTAGCTTGACTCTCGAAGGCGAATCCAACGACTACTTGGGTAAAGGGCTGTCTGGTGGAAAAATTATCGTCGTACCTCCTCCCAACGTGACCTATTCGCCTGAGGAAACGATTCTCATTGGAAATACCTCGCTCTATGGGGCCACGGCCGGTGAGGGCTATTTTTACGGCATGGCGGGAGAGCGTTTTGCCGTCCGTAATAGCGGGGCCTGTGTGGTGATTGATGGGGTTGGCGATCATGGGTGTGAGTACATGACGGGTGGCGTTGTGGTGGTGTTGGGGAAAACTGGACGGAATTTTGCGGCGGGGATGTCCGGTGGGGAAGCCTATGTCTTGGATGAAGAAGGAACATTCTCTGAACGATGCAATATGGGTATGGTGGAAATCGAAGGGGTTGTGGCGCCGGACGATACACTCACGCTTCGTACAATGATTGAGGCCCATTTCCGCTATACCAAAAGTGTGAATGCCAGACGGGTATTGGATGCCTGGGATGTGATGCTGCCGAAATTTGTCAAAGTTATGCCCAGCGATTATAAGCGAGTGCTTCAAGAGCGAAAGACGGCTTTGGCGAAGGAGTACGCGCAACGCGAACGTGAGGTGGCGAGTCATGGGTGATTCCCGTGGGTTTGTGAAATATGCCCGTGAAGGGCCTCAAAGGCGGCCTGTGGAGCTGCGCCTCAAGGATTGGAAAGAGCTATACAATCCCTTTGAAGATGACAAGCTCAAAGTCCAGGGAGCCCGGTGTATGGACTGCGGGGTTCCTTTTTGCCAAAGTTCGACCGGCTGTCCGGTGGAGAACTTAATTCCCGAATGGAATGATTTAGTCCATCGTGGGCGTTGGAAAGATGCGCTCAAAGCCCTGCATACGACGAATAATTTTCCGGAATTTACTGGGCGCCTCTGTCCTGCGCCCTGTGAGTCGGCCTGTGTCTTAGGTATTAATAGCGATCCCGTTTCGATTCGAGTCATTGAATGGAATATCATCGATAAAGGATTCGATGAAGGCTGGGTTGAGCCAATATTGCCGGTGGTATCAACTGGAAAAAAAGTGGCTGTTGTGGGCTCCGGGCCTGCCGGGTTAGCTGCCGCTCAACAATTGGCTCGTGCGGGACATCAGGTGACGGTCTTGGAAAAAGCCGATCGAATCGGAGGGCTGCTTCGTTATGGCATCCCGGATTTCAAAATGGAAAAGTGGGTGTTGGACCGGCGGTTGGAGCAGATGCGCAAAGAAGGCGTGACGTTTGAAACCAGTGTGTGTGTGGGAGTCGATATGAATTTAGAGGCATTGCGGCGTAATTATGATGCTGTCTTGTTTGCGATGGGCGCCGAACAGGCTCGAGAGCTTCCCGTTCCCGGTCGAGATCTCAAGGGAGTGCATCTGGCCATGGATTATCTCACGCAACAAAATAAACGAGTAGCCGGTGATACCATACTGGGCGAAGAAATTTCTGCAAAAGGGAAGCGTGTTGTCGTCATTGGCGGAGGCGATACCGGTTCGGATTGTCTGGGAACTGCGCATCGTCAAGGTTGTGTCGAAGCGCATCAATTTGAATTGTTGCCTGAACCTCCACCGACCAGGTCTGGCTCCACTCCCTGGCCGTTATGGCCCATGCGATTGAGGACAACTCATGCCCATGAAGAAGGTTGTGATCGTGAGTGGAGTATCTCCACAACTCAATTTTCCGGTGAGAATGGTCATGTGAAAAAGCTGCATACCAACCGGGTTGTATTTGAAGAAGGGAAAGTCGTTGCAGTTTCCGGCTCTGAAATGGAGATGGATGCCGATCTTGTATTGTTGGCTATGGGCTTTGTCGGGCCGGTCAAAAACGGCTTCTTGGATTCTTTGGGTCTCAACTATGATGCTAGGGGGAATGTGGCGGTCGACGAACACTTTATGACGAATATTGATGGAGTATTCGCTTCAGGTGATACGAAGCGTGGAGCGTCTCTCATTGTCTGGGCTATTGCGGAAGGTCGGAATGCTGCACAGGGCATTCACCGCTATTTGCAAGTCGGACAATCCCTTCGGACACAGTAAGTCATTCCTTTTATTTCCTCAGGGTCTTCTACAGGGATCACACCGAATGTATGGTTTGAGCCCGTCGACGTTGCTCAGACCCTACATGGCTTCCGCCCTCATCTTGTCCTGAGAGAAACGAAGGATCTGAGACCAGCCTTATTTTACTATGGTTCAGCCAGATGCTTCGCGTGGCTTAGCATGACAAGATTATTGGTGGTTTTTTTCAAAATATTCCCCATCTAGAAGTTCCTTGCGTGAGCAGCACTTCTCCTGACAAGCGTTTGATGGATTTCTTGAATAAGGCGCATTTCTATGTCGGCAAGCTCCGCTTGTGGGGCGGCAAAGATATGCCCATTTTTGGAGAGTTTTTCAAACTCCGCTCGAACCCAAATAGTTGTATGGTCAGCAGGTCCTTTCTCAATCATGGCGAAGTATTGATTACGAAATCCCGATAGTTCCAAAGATGGGGGGAGAGAGGTCTTCCGATCTGTAATATAAATAGCTTTTTGGTCCGATTGCATGGTGGTGAGAATCGTATAGCCATTTTTGGTTAAGGCATCTTCCATGATTGTTGAGACGGTGGAAAAGGTAAATGGGAGCTCATGGGTTTGGCCGCCAATTTGTTGAATGACCAGAGATTGTCGCATATGGTCGCGTTGGCTGCGTAACCATTTGGCGTCTGCTCGTAACTTTATATTTTTCTGTTCCAAGGCCTGTATAGTGGCCATGTCTTTTTTTGGAGTATTGGCTAATTGTGTAATCTGGTTTTGGGCCTCTTCTAACTTGGCTTCGTAAGAGGCGTCGGTCTCCCTAGACTCCTGGGTTAAACGGTTGATTTGTTGTTGTAAGACTTTATTGCCTTCCTGTAGAGATTGAATCACCGACTCCAATTTCGCAACCCGGCTTCCGTTTCAAAAGTGCTTTGATCCTGAGGACATGCTGTGAGCACAAGGATGCACAGAATAGCCACAACAGCTAAAGCCACCCGAATCAGAAATGCATGCATCGTGAAAATATGTGGTGATGTGAGGTGAAGTCGTAACCTTGGCATGTTTACCGGCATAAGTGCTGCGTGGAAATATTCTAATGAATGAGGAGAGTTCCGCGGGTACCTTTTATTAGGTAGTCTATGCTTAATCGTGCGCTATTTCAATTGGTGCAATGGTATGCTCTGTCTTTGGTGAAGAAAGTCGAAGCGTACAACACGGAGTGATTTATGTCTTCATTATTGATACGAAAAACGTTTCCCGTTCCTCCATTATCCTGCAATTGTTCAATCCTCGGGGATGCTGAGACGAAACAGGCGGTGGTCGTTGACCCTGGAGGAAATCCTGAGCGCATTCTTGAAGAAATTGAGTCTCTAGGTCTCACGGTCTGCGCCATTTTGCATACTCATGCCCATCTCGATCATTTTTTAGCTTCAGGGCATATTAAAAAAGCGACTGGTGCGCCACTATGCCTGCATCCACAGGATCAGGATCTTTGGGACATGCTGGAGATTCAATGCCAGATGTTCGGCGTTCCCTATGAGCCGGTGCCTCCACCGGATCAATGGCTTTCTGATGACGAAACTCTAGCCGTCGGCCCGTATTCTGGAATCGTGATCCATACGCCTGGGCACACTCCTGGGTCAGCCTGTTTTTATTTTGAAGATCAAGGCCTTCTGTTTTCGGGAGATACACTTTTTCGCGGAGGCATTGGTCGAACAGACTTATGGGGTGGTGATGGTCGAGCGATTACTCGATCCATTCGTGAACGGTTGTATTCTTTGAAGGAAGACACGTTGGTGATTCCAGGTCATGGCGGTGAATCCTCTATTGGTTGGGAACGGGAACATAATACGTTTGTGTCGCCGTAAGCATTCAGGTGTTTAGG
>QIMB01000486.1 GCA_003233615.1 Nitrospirota bacterium | reverse complement strand
ACAGGCTGCTGAACCGGCGCTTCCTGTGGTGGAGCTTGTGTAGCTTCAGGTTGACTGTCGACTTGCTGAGGTGGTGGTGGTGTTTGGCTTGCTTCAGGTTCCTCATTGGGCGTGACGTCCAACGCATCCGCTTCAGCCAGGGATTTTTTAAAGCCTTTTATGGCCTTACCCAGCCCTTCACCTAACTGAGGTATTTTCCCCGCCCCGAAAATAATCAAAACAATGATGAGGATGAGCATCAGCTCCATCCATCCAAATGATCCAAACACTTATAACCTCATTATTTTGTTATTTTTGTTACAGAAGAACACAGAATCCCAAAAAAAAGTTTCAGAAGTATACATAACCCACTTCCAAAAATCTACTTTTTCCTGCGTCACATCAGCAAAAACATTCTTTATGAACAATTCGATCAGACGTAGAAATGGCTGTGCTCACACGTCCCGTGAGAAATTCACGGCTATGCATAACAATCTTGCCGGGTGAACCGTCTCAATGCAAACAAGAAACCATGGGGAAAGAGACAACGTGAGGACAGCAATCCTATTGCCCGCGAAACGAGAAATGCGTGTAGTCTACAGGCTGTGCCGGGAACTGCATCATCGCCTTTATACTTTCGAGATCATTATCCTAATTTTTCTAATGCCGGCATGGCAGTTCGAATTTCTGATTCGGTGAGATACGCAATCGTATCTGGCACACCATGGCTGGGCAGTGCTGTCAGCAGCGCCTCTAATTCCGCCCGTTCTTTGTCTGGCGTCCCGCTTGTTATGGGAAATTCAATTCGGCGCTGATAGGGTGAATGATAGGTCTGATTGAGGGCTTCTAACGTCCGAAGAATAAAGACGTCCAATTTCCACGGTTCACCTTCAGGAGGATACGGGTGTGAGGCCAACAGATCCATGACGCTCAAGACATGGGCACCCAGACTTCTGGACACAAAATCTCGCTGCGATTCAATAATGCCCGTTTGAATGCCGAGATGCAGCGCCACCCCTTGAAGCAACTGAAAATTCACCATGAAACTGAATTGGCCTCCTTGAACCGTATAGCAAGGCTTTTCCGGATCGTTGAGCACTCGAGGATCAGCAGTCCCGGCATCAAAACTACTAAACCCAATGGCATCGGGCGCTAATAGCCGTTGCGCTTCTTTGAGACTGTGACAGGCTCCTACGTTGTACGGAACCAAGACTTCTTCATCAATGCCCTTGAGAAACTCCGATACAGTCCGGCGATACGGCAATGTCTTGGCATCAACCGGTTGATATTGCCGCTCCCACACTAAATCACCCAAAAAGGTCGCGAACGAGGGCAGGGCTTCAAGATCTGCTTTATCAAAGGCCTCAACAAACTTCTGCCAATCGGGAAAATCCGCCACTCGCTTTTCATCTAAATTAGGACGCAGCTGCTCTTCTTTGATATCCCCCTCACTCCGCAAGACCAATTTTGTCGGCAACTCACTCCACAGCTCGTTGCAGATAATACGATCCACAGTACCATCCCCGAACGAGGCGAGGTCATCAATGGCTCGGCATTCGAACGCGACGCGATCCTTGTGCTTGGCTAAGTCCACATTCTGTTTTGCCTGCTCCAATAACACCACCTCTTGTTCAATACAGATAAATTGTATTCTGGGAAATATGACGCGCTCTGTATCTAATTCCTGAAGCCGATCTAAGAAACACGCTGCCAGATTGCCATTTCCGGCACCCCACTCCATCACGATCAGAGGAGCGGCACCCGTGGCCTCCTCGTCATGTTTGGCTTTGATCCGCGCAACACATTGCCGCCAATAATCTTCGGCCAGTGCGTACCCCAGGCGAAAATCCGCGGCCGCAAATGTTTGATAGAATTCACGCACGCGAGATCCCAGCAGGCCGTAGAAGAGCCGATTGATATGGGCTTGCCACACATCAACAGGTTTAAAATCCCCCACGAGTTGGGGAAGAGCATCGGGATCATTGGCAATTGGTGCACTCATAAATTTAGACCCATCATCTTTCTACAAAGAATAAATAAAAGCTATCAGCACAGGCATAGAGGAAAATGCGTAGAAACTCGAAAAATTCTAACAAAGCCGCTTTTGACGCCGCAAGGTAAGGACCTGAGACTTGACCACACCACTGTCTCAAGAGTAGAGGAGAGAAAGCCGTGAGGAATGTCAAATCCATCAACGTCCTGTTCCTGAGCAAAAAACGGATCATACAGAAATTATGGTTCGAGCCCTAGAAGGCTCTGCCTCCACGTTGTCATGCTGAGAGCAACGACGAATCTGGCTGAGCGATGGGGTGCGTGGGTTGGGCGAGATCCTTCGACTCCGCCGGGCTCCGCTCTGGATGACACGATGAGGAACCGAGCCTCTGAGGGCCTGAGCAACATCGCAGGGCTCGAACCATGAATTCAGTATGATTCCAAAAACCCATGATACATGCTTCGCTCCATCTCTTTCTGCACAAGCCCCTATCCACGATGCGTGATTGTACACGCCATCTGTATCGTAAGAGGCACGTGTCTTTTTCGATCTGCTTCGTAGGAATTCTGCCCGCCATGCTGTCCTTGGCATTTGGAACGATCTGTTTGGCAAACGACCCTCAGCCAATTCCCCCACCGACAGTCTTCCAGCCTCATGAAACACACCATGGCTTTGCCGAGTTTGATACTCCCCCGGACTTTTTTGAAGATGATGCTCCGGCCGAAGGATCGGCCCCATACGCAGACTATTCCCACTCTCCGAATCTTCCATCGTTCGATCATGCACCCGGGGGACTGTTCGAGAGTATCGTGTTTGCCGAAAGCGTAGAAGAAGATCACACCATCCGACGGGGACATATTCTAGTGCCAGTCAATCCAACGGACAGCTTTTCGCCATCAGCAAAAGCTGTTCATTTGGTCTTTACCGTGCACAAACATTTAGCAGCCTTCCAAGTCATAGGACGCCTGTTCGCAGAGCATGTTCCAGATACAGACCCCACCAAATGGATCGATGAAGATCGTGCAGACTTAGCGTTAGAAGACGAAAGCGGCTACCTTAAATTTTTTGCCCCGAACGGAACGTGGCAACCCGGCCGCTATCGAGTGGATGTGTATATGGGCTACATGGTGAATACCATGAATAAGATGGGCACCATGCGTTTTTCCATAGATCCGAAACACGTGCCTGCGCGTTAAAACCGTAGCAGCCTACCCGTTTTCCGTATAGGACGCACAGGATTCTTTCTTGACGGGTCCTCAAAATTGCCGTAAGGTAACTAGGAATTTACCCTAGGCATAAATTCGTCATTTGTATACTATTTCTCACGAACTTCCCTCTAATACGTTGAACAGTTCTTCTACAATCCAACCTAATTTGCGAGTTCCAGTGTGCTGAAAAAAAGCGGCGGCTACCTGCTACTGTTCATCTTCATTGGTGGTCTCTTGGGTAGTATATTAGGTGAAATACTCCAGATCGTATCCCCTCAGGGAATGGTCCGTAGCATTTTCGGTGAAGCCCTCAGCTTGGGGTTGGATCCACCCGTCAGCGTCAACTTAGTCCTCCTCACATTCACGCTGGGCTTTCTACTCAAGATTAACTTGCTGAGCGTCTTAGGCATGCTTCTGGGTGCATACCTCTACAAACACATTTAATGATTTTCCAGAAGAAGAGAAGAAGGGTCAGACTCGAATAGCTATTCCATTTTCGAATGAAGAATGGAATAGTTATTCGAGTCTGACCCTTCTTCTTGTCATCTTAGATGCCGACCTGGAGGAGTTTTTGGCGGAGGAGCCGGAGAGTGTCGCGGAGCTTCGCGGCTCGCTCGAATTCCAAAGCCTTGGCAGCTAGCTTCATGTCTTTTTCTAAGGCAAGAATACGCTTTTCTAAATCTCCTTCGGATGCGTAGATTTCTTCAGTTTCCGCTGCCACCGATAGCTCATCGGCATCGGCTAATTGATATTCTAAATCATGGATACGTTTTTTGATCGTTTCGGGCGTGATGCCATGTTTCTCGTTATAGGCTAATTGAATGGTGCGCCGCCGACCGGTTTCTTCAAGTGTCAGTTGCATGGACTTGGTAATCGTATCACCATAGAGAATCACCGTGCCATCGCGGTTGCGCGCCGCACGCCCCGACGTTTGCACGAGCGCTCGATAGCCGCGCAAAAAACCTTCTTTATCCGCATCCAATACGGCAACCAAACTCACCTCTGGCAAATCCAACCCTTCGCGTAACAAATTGATGCCCACCAACACATCAAACACACCACGCCGTAAATCCCGAATAATGTCCGCCCGCTCCAACGTTTTGATGTCCGAATGCAGGTACCGCACCTTTAAGTCTTGCTCGTAATAATACTCTGTGAGATCTTCCGCCATGCGCTTGGTGAGTGTAGTCACCAACACCCGCTGTCCTTTCGCAATCCGCTGGCGAATTTCCCCGAGCAGATGTTCGACCTGCCCTTTAGCTGGCTTCACGTGCATGACTGGATCAATCAACCCTGTCGGCCGGATAATTTGTTCAACCGGGGCCGACTCCGCATGTTTCAATTCATAGGGACCGGGGGTGGCGGAGACATACACGGCTTGATTCATGAACTGCTCAAACTCAAGAAATTTTAGAGGTCGATTATCCATGGCCGACGGAAGACGAAATCCATAGTCCACCAATGTCTTTTTGCGAGAACGATCGCCCTCATACATCCCCCCGAACTGCGGAATCGTGGCATGCGATTCGTCCACAATCAACAAATAATCCTTGGGGAAATAATCTAACAACGTCGGGGGAGGCTCACCCGGCTGGCGTCCGCTTAAATGCCGTGAGTAATTCTCAATACCGTGGCAATAACCCATTGTGCGAATCATTTCCAGATCAAACTTGGTGCGCTGTTCAACACGCTGTGCTTCCAGCAATTGATTCGTCTTGCGAAAATACGCGATGCGCTCCTCTAGTTCTTCCTCAATGCCCGAGATCGCATGCTGATAGCGATCCGGTGCAATCACATAATGACTCTTCGGATAAATGGCGATTTTCGGAAGCGTGCGGAGCGTCACACCGGTCAACGGATCGATCTCATACAGGGCTTCAACCTCGTCACCAAACAGCTCGACGCGCACCGTATTAGAATCCGACGACGCAGGAAAAATCTCAATCACATCTCCGCGCGCCCGAAACATCCCCCGCTGCAATTCCAGATCATTGCGGGAATATTGAATATCCACCAATTTCGCCAGAATCTTCTCCCGGCGAATTTCCATGCCTGGTTCCAGAAACAACAGCATATCATGGTAAACCTCGGGCGAACCCAAGCCGTAGATGCAAGACACCGATGCCACAATAATAATGTCATTGCGTTGCAGCAGAGCCGTCGTGGCTGCATGTCGCATTTGATCGATGGTGTCGTTAATCGCAGAGTCTTTGGCAATATACGTATCGGTCGTGGGAATATACGCTTCGGGTTGATAGTAGTCGTAAAAACTCACAAAATATTCCACGGCGTTGTCAGGGAAAAATGATTTGAATTCCTGATAGAGCTGAGCGGCTAACGTCTTATTATGCACAACAACAAGCGTGGGCTTTTGCACATTAGCGATCACATTGGCCATCGTGAACGTTTTGCCAGACCCGGTCACACCCAACAACACCTGATGCTTTAGGCCTTGGTCAAGCCCGGCAGTCAGCGCAGCGATCGCTTTACCTTGATCACCCTTGGGAACATAGTCAGATTGAAGAGAAAATGTGCTCATTGCAGACCTCATGGCAATGTACCACAAGATATCTGACAGGAGCAGGCAGGGATTCGGATCATACTGAATTCATGGTTCGAGCCCTGCGATGTTGCTCAGGCCCTCAGAGGCTGCGTTCCTCATCGTGTCATCCAGAGCGGAGCCCGGCGGAGTCGAAGGATCTCGCCCAATCCACGCACACCATCGCTCAGCCAGATTCGTCGTTGCTCTCAGAATGACAACGTGGAGGCAGAGCCTTCTAAGGCTCGAGCCATAATTTCTGTATGATCCCATATTCCTTTCATATCACTTTTGATGCGTTGGCATCGACATCATGATGCTTTAATAGTAGCATAAAATACATGAGGACCACGCTCACACTTGATGATGATGTGTCAGCCAGGCTTAAAGGCCTGGCGAAACGAACAGGGAAATCGTTCAAAGAAACAGTCAATGAAGCGATTCGTTGTGGATTAGCAGTCTTACCGACCACACAACAGCCGTCGTCATTCCGAGTGGTTACGCGTGATTTAGGAAATGTCCAACCGGGCATCAACCTGGACAACATCGCCGAGGTCCTCGAACAGACAGAAAGTCCTCGCCATCGGTGATTCTGATCGATGCAAATTTACTGCTCTATGCCTACCACCCAAAGGCCGTCCAGCATGAACCAAGTCGGGTCTGGCTGGAAGACTCTTTGGCTGGCTCTCAACTGGTTCGACTGACCTGGTTAACTGTATGGGCTTTTCTGAGAATCTCCACCAATCCCAGAGTGTTTGAATTCCATTTTTCCATCGACGAAGCCGAAACCATTGTCAACACATGGCTGGAGCATCCCCTCATGGGCATCCTGGAACCAGGTGAACAGCATTGGACGATCCTGCAACATTGTATGAAAGAAGGCCAAGCAAGTGGACCGTTGGTGATAGATGCGGTCTTAGCAGCCATTGCTCTGGAACATGGCGCCGTGCTCTATACCACCGACCAGGATTTTCCCGATTTCCCAAATAAATATCCCCGTGGCAAGACCACGGGGTATTAGAAGAGAGTGAGTTGTCGCAGCTCTTCTGGCGGCTTACCTGTGAGTTGTCGCAGCTCTTCTGGCGGCTTACCTTGCTGTTGTACATACCGTTCGACAACCTGCCAATTGCCTCCCTCACACACGGTCCCCACATAAGAGCCATCGGACCACAACTCCCTACCCCACAACTCTTGCTTCAATGCTGGCTTCCGCCGAAACAATTCGCGTCCCGTGATACTCTTGAACACGCGCACAATTTGCCCTGGGGCAATCTTCGGATGAGCGGAACACAGCAGATGGATATGATTCCGATCACAGCCCAACCGCTCACACTCCA